>CANHJY010000135.1 GCA_947461185.1 Flavobacteriales bacterium | reverse complement strand
CGTATGTCCAGTGAATTCATTCATTTAGGAAGCAAAGTGGACCTCAGCGCCTGTCAAAAAGGGGATTGCCTGGTATTCACCGGAACCAATTCCTCCGATCGCCGTGCCGGACATGTGGGCATCGTCGTTGAAAACACCGATGGCAAGATCCAATTCATCCATTGCTCCAGTGCGAAAAGTCATTACGGCGTGGTGATTTCCACCTTGAACGGCACCAACTACGCCAAGCGCCTATTGGAGGTACGCAGGGTGTTTGAGTGAGGGGAATTTAGGGATGTTTAGTGGAAGGGATTAACATCTATTTTAATTACATCGTTTAAAGTTGTATATGAAGGATTTTATCGTTTCTTAATCCGAGGATTACACCATCAATGTCTCCTTCTTTTTCCGATTCTCAGATCTTTCTAGAATTTTTAATCAACTGAGAGAACTATCTCTGCGTATCAAAAAGATTCAATATTGTGATGTCGAAGTACACTCTATAGATCTAATACAATTAACCGACCGCAACTTAATTGAAACCTCTCGAGGAATCAATTTATATCAGAGGATTAAAAAGTCATATTTCAGTCCTCATAGAAAGTTCAAAGCATTTCAATGAAGACGGAATTATTATTTTGGAGGTATGTTTACTGTTTATACCAATATTTAATTGTCCCTTTTGAATTTTCTTCAATTACAGGTGTCTTTGAATCTTTACTGCTGTATGTTAACTTGAAGCCTGACAAATATGATTTGAATGCAGTATTATAGATACTAAGTTCATCTCCGTTTTTAACCGACCATAAAATGTTATCAGGGCCATATTTACCCATCATCATCATACCAGTACCATTTTTATCGAATTCAATCATATAACTTACTCCATCTTGAGTAGTTCTAAAGGTCGCTGGAAGTATCTCTTTAAACCTATTTGTATAGTCATCTTTTGGATTGGTAGGAGGATTATTTGGGTTCAATTTATCATACCACAAGCCATTTCGGTCAACATTGAAATGTGAAACTACTTTTCCTTTTTCATAACTGATAATATCGCCGTAAAATTTGTTCTCATCAAGACAGGTAGGACATAGTCCTCCGGAATATTCCAAAACACCATCATTATAAATTTTAAATGCACCATCTTTAGCACCCATAAAATAAGTAAATTCCTTGCTCATTTTTCCGTTAGCATTATATTCTTTATACGGCCCATGAAGCTCGCCATCAAATGAAATAATTCGATGAGCTTCTGAAATTATTACAGAATTTTCGCTCCATTTGGTTATAATAAATTGATTCACAAGAGGTCCAGTTTGTGTATAAGTTCCCTCATAAGGGCCAGGCATTGGTTTTGGAACCTGTTTAATTACCTTAGCTTCTTCTTGTTTGTTTCCATTTGAATAGTAACTTGTTCGCCCCACACAAGCATTGTTTTTCCATTCTGATGTTTGACTTAATGTACCTGATTCAGTGTAAGTTTTCCAATTACCATCACGATTGTTTCTTGGAATACCAGTATCGCCTAAATCTGAACCATCTCCATTTAAGTAATTCCCTGTCCCCTTGATTTTTCCATTTTGATAGTAATAATTCCAGACTCCTACTTGTAGGTTATTTGAATATTTCCCTTCTGATTTTAATTTTCCATTTTCATAATAGGATTTGTAGTCTCCATTTTTCAATGAATTTGAATTGTAGGTTATTTGTTCAACTAGCGTATTTCCTTTGTATTGATATTCAACTTTACTTAATAATTCTCCTGATTGATTATAATTTTCTTTTTTTAGTAATAATCCTGCAGAGTTATTATATATCCATTCTCCAATTTTCTTTTCTATGTTAGATTTATCACTTGGAAGGATTGTTTTATAAGTTCCTGAAGTCTCGATCTTCCCATTTTTAAAAAGTGATTTCCAGGTGCCTGATTTCAAATCAGATTCATAAGTTGCTTGTTGTTGTAATTCTCCTGAATCAAAATAGAATGACCATTCTCCTTGTTTTTTATTGTTCAAATAGTTTCCCTTTGAAGTAATTTGATTGTTAAGATAAGTGATCCATTCACCACTTTTTTGGTCATCAATGTAGTTGCCTTTACTAGATACATATCCGTATTCTGAATATGTTGTCCACAATCCATTTTTTTTGTCATTTTTGAATGTTCCTTCTTCTCTGTTTTTATTTAAAAGCAGAAAGCTTTTATAAGCTCCATTCTTAATTAAATTCGATTGATAGTATTCAAATTCTTTTGATTGAATTTGAAGTTGTCGAGATTTAAATTGTTCAATTAATTGTGATATCGTTGCGCACTGATCGGAAGAAGTCTGTATTTTATTAGGCCAATATTTATCTAAACCATATCCATTTTCGAATTTTTGAATTTTTAATACTTTTTTATTTTCTTTTCCTTTAAGTTCATTATTCCATGATTTTTTTTGAGCGATTCGATAATTTTCGAGTGTTCCAAAATTCGATGAAACCATAGCATTAAACTCCGTTTTCAGTTCGTTAAACCTTCTTGTAAGGCTATCCGTTTTAACCTGACATTTATTTTTTTCATTATTAAGGGAATCAAGGACTCTGGTAAATTGGCCGTCCTCTTTGCTATAAAATGCAAACTTATAGTATTGAATAAAAAGTCCATCGGGTAATCCATTCTTAATTTCGATCTTTTGTTTGGTTTGCCCGGTTTCGTATTTAACAATCATAAGCCCTGTAAACAATGTACCATCTTTGTAATACTTCTGGTCCTTTAGAGTTAGATTCTTTTGTTCAATTTCGGTTTGAGCCAACGTGGTGTTATTTTGAAACACCAACAAGATCAATGTAAAAAATAGGATCGATCGTATTTTTACTTTTTGCATAAAATTATTTTTTAATGTCTCGAACTACAATGAGATGACATTTAGTCCAATCTCCTTCATTGCAGACTTCACCGTTTCCCATTCTTAGGAATAATGCATCTCCTTTGGTGTTTTTTGAAGAACTCCAATATTGATATTTTGGCCATTTGTTATATCCGTAAATTGTCAATTTATATTCATGAATTCTTTGAAGTTCATGAATTGTAGGGAGTCGCCAATTGTTTCCAAGTGATTGACAAACAGTTAATGCTTCGTCATATTTATAATCATTGTCATATTGACCTCGGTATATTTCATTTTGACTTATCTCAAGATGTTCAAATTTATATGGCGTGCCAATCCTTTTATCTTCAACGACAACATAATTTGGAGGAAGTAAAATTTCATCCAGAATAGCGCAACTGGAAAGAGTGATTGAGATTGCAATAACTAGGATACTCTTCATTTAGTTACTCTATTTGAAGTAAACTACAGTAATAAGTACTTGTAGAAATTTAGACATCAGGGTTTTACAGTGCGAACTGCCCTTACATTGGCAAATCCTCTTACTTTAAATAGGGTTGCTTGAAAACCACCGTTGAAATACTGCCTCCACGCATTGTCTGCATCTACCTCCGTTGAGCTCCAATAGTCATTATTTGCAAAATAACCTATTTTTTCCCTGTTTACATATAATAGATTTAGCTCATCTCTAGTTGGCAACCTCCAACCATTTCCGAGGTCTGAACAAGCTTTTACAGCAGCATTCCATTCCATTCGGTTTGGAAAATCACGTTGAGCAACTTCAAGATTACCTATTTTGACAGGTGTTCCGATAATGTTGCTGGATTGCGCCATTACGATACTACATATAAAAAAGAATGGTATAAAAATTAGTGTTTTCATGACAGATTATTTTAGATTAAAAGATGATATTATTAGGTATATTTATTTTCAATAATTTTAGGTTTGGTTTACTTTATCTTCCAAATAGTCATATTTGTATACAAATCTGTTACAATATATAATACCCCAGCATTCATATCTACATGTGCTTGTTTAAAAATTAATGTTCCATCCAAACCGGATTTAATTTCTAACTCTACACGTTCGGTTCCACCGCTACCATTATTTGTTACTATAGTTGACCATTTTATTAAAATACTTTCACCATTTTGTCTTTTTAACGTTCCATTGCCATTTGAAGGATCTAAGAAAATGCTTTCACCATTTTTGTTTACATAAGTTGATGTGTATTTTTTTATTTCACTGAGAATTGCATTTGTAGTTGAATTGTAGTTATTACTGCTTGTCGCATTATTTGAATTACTTGAATTTGAACTTGTAGCACAATACGAATCAGACCCTTGAACAATACAACCTGTGGTATTATTGATTCTAAAACTTATTGTACCATCTGGATTACTTAACGAATAACCTTTGATCAAGGCAATATTAGTACTTAGAACACTGATCTCTAAGTTAAAGTAGGCTAAATTCCCATTTACTTTAATTCCGTCATAAGTAATTTCAATTTTAACAGTTTTATCTGTGTTACTGAATACTTTGCCAGAAGCATATGTTATAACGCTAGATTCACTCTGAAAGGATTGTGCAAAAGAATTAATAGAGAATATAACATTCAATAAAAGTAATGTGAGCAGTTTTGTTTTCATAATTATGGTTTTATACGCAAAAAAAATGTAATTCAATCGCTAATACTATGTTTTATCGCCATTATATATGTGATTAGAACATAAATGCTATATTTGTTAAAAATAATATATGGAAATTCACGAAAGAGTCAAATTTTATAGAGAAGCGAAAAGAATATCACAAGAATCAGTTGCATTTAAATTAGGACTAGACCAATCCCAATATTCTCGGCGAGAAAGTGGGATGATAAAATTTGATAGTGATGAGATCACTAAAGTTTGTGAGGTTTTGGAAGTAACTCCAATGGAATTATTCAATACAGAATCCGTCATATTTAACAATACAAATCAACAAGGGGGGAATTTTGGTCAATACATTGCTTTGCCGGAGGATTTAATAAAGCAATATGACTTACGCCTTAAGGAAAAAGATGAAATGATTGCGTTATTAAAAGAGAAAATTGCAAATCTTAATAAATAATGTGTTTTTCACATTATAACTTTCTTCACCTTAGTAATTGTATTCACATGAACTCCAACAATCTTTGAGATTTCATTGGCTTTATAACCTTTCTTCAGATATTCAATTGTTTTAGCAATCTTAGGTTTCTGAATCCATTTTTGGATATCTGACTTTGCACCTTTTCGGCGTCAGATTATTTTACCGTGAAAAACAACAGTTTTGCATGGGGTTTCACGGTTGAGTGTTAGTATTCGTTAGTTATCTAAATGAAAAGTCCTAAACTAATTTGACCTCAGCGCCTGTCAAAAAGGGATTGCCTGGTATTCACCGGAACCAATTCCTCCAATCGCCGTGCCGGACATGTGGGCATCGTCGTTGAAAATACCGATGGAAACATCCAATTCATTCATTGCTCCAGTGCGAAAAGTCATTACGGCGTGGTGATTTCCACCTTGAACGGCACCAACTACGCCAAGCGCCTAGTGGAGGTAAGAAGGGTGTTTGAGTGAGGGGGCGATAAGATAATTTAGACGGTAAATCATACAACAAGAACTAGATTAACAACCTTGTGAAATCGCATTGTGTTTTGGCTCTCTTTTAATTTACTTGGAAACGATTTACAATTCACTTTCCATTCAGCGCTTCATGCGAAAAGACTAATGATGAAATATCCAATTGAAATAAGGATCAAGCCGTACGCAGATCTCTTCAATAAGCGTTTTTTTCTTTGGTAAGAAGGATCCATTGGTTTGAGTATCCTTCCTTCCGATACCAGTAAGTAAATGCCACCAAAAAGTGGAATAAGGGCGTCGATAAAATGCATTGTTTT
>CANHJY010000134.1 GCA_947461185.1 Flavobacteriales bacterium | reverse complement strand
TTTACAAATTCTTCCTCAAAATGGAAAAGTTGGAATTAATGCCACTACAAATCCAACAGCAACATTAGATGTAAATGGTGATTTACGTATTCGAAATGTATCAACAGGTAACCCTGATGCATTAATTGTTGGTGTAGATAATGGAAATCCCAATGACTTAACCATCAAAAAAATCGAATTCAGTGGAAACGGTAATGAGGTATTGCTAGGCAACGGAACATGGGGGAATTTACCATCTCAAACACCTGTAATTTCAGCAAATAATGGTTGTACATTGAATAATAATGCTGTTCAATTTGGAGAAGTGTATAATTTCTTTCAGACGGTACCATTGCAAAACAACAGAGAAATTGCGCTTTCAGGCAAGCATGTAGTGTTTTCTGGAACCGGAAATATAGGTGTAGGTTTAAATTTTCCCAATATGCCCACACAAAGAATCGATGTAGCCGGTAATATCAGATTAAGAAATTTGCCTAGTGCACAATATATTTCGAGTTCCTCTGATAACAAAGTAGTTATGGTAGACAATTCTGGTGTTCTTAAATGGATAGCAATCGATTCTTTAGGAACGAATTTAATCGCCGAAAATGGTGTTTACCTCAATGGCGACACATTAGAATGGGGAACAAATCCGCTTCAACATGACACCGAACTTCCAATGAATAGTAAAAACATATTTTTTAGCTCAACAGGAACATCAAGTTTAGTAGAAAACATTAAAGTTGGCGGGGCCGCAGCAGCCGTCCCTCACAAACTGAGTGTGTTTAATGAAAGTGAATCGAATGCTATACTTGGAAATTCTATTTCCCCTTCATATGGCGTTGGAATGCGCAGCGGTGTTATGGGAATAGCTCAAAATGCAGATGTTCCAGTTGGAGTTGTAGGCAGAGGCTCAGGAGGTAATTATGTAACAGGAGTTTCGGGATTTGCGGCTGATGGATCACAAAGCACCATTGGGGTATACGGATTCAGTTCATCATTATATACCAACGGAAATATTTATGGTGGTAAATTTTATGCTGAAAGTCCAACAATTGACAATAATTACGGTGTGCATGCCATCGCAGAAAATGCTACAAAAACTAATATCGGAGGTGCATTTTATGCGAAAGAAGGTACAAGTACAATTGGCGTTTATGCTGAAGCCAACTCTACTCAAACCGGTGCTGAAATCTGGGCGGGTTATTTTGCCGGACCGATCATTACGGGAGCTCCTTCAGTTCCTTCTGATGCGCAATTTAAAACGAATATTAATCCTATTCAAAACGCTGACCAATTGCTGCTTAACTTGAACCCAGTAACTTACGATTATTTGCAAACCGGAAATGCTCAATATATGCATTTTCCAAACACATTGCAATATGGATTAATCGCTCAAGAGGTTGAACAAATTATTCCAAATCTTGTGAAAATGGTAGAACATCCGCAGCAATTAGATAGTTTAGGTAATATTACGGTTCCATCGTTTGATTACAAAACTTTAAACTATGAAGCGATTATACCAATTTTAATCAAAGGATATCAAATTCAAAAAGCAACAATTGATTCTATTTCTAATGCAAACACAAGCTACCTAAGTTTAATAGATAGTTTATCCAACCTCGTTTCAGATTTGAACTCAAGGCTTACTGATTTGGAAAATTGCTTGGCAAATGTTTTACCTTTTTTATGTCAAATTAACGCTTCTCAACAACAGGTAAATATTTTGGAAAATAGAATTACTAGTGAAATTTTACTGTCAGGTGAAACCGCTTTCCTTGGCCAAAATGAACCGAATCCTTTTTCTGATTTTACCAATATTCCGTTTTTTATACCACAAGAAGTAAAACATGCAAAACTTGATTTTTATAATGATCAAGGTAAATTGATAAATTCCATGTTAATTGATGAGCGAGGCGAAGGTAAAATAGCGGTATACACGGATAATTTAAGCGCAGGGATTTATACTTACATGCTTATATTAGACAACAGTAAAACCCTGGAAAACAAAATGATAAAGTTTTAATACATACATAAGGTATGTAAAATCAATTTATTTAATTTTATACTCAAAACCATACTATGAAAAAAATAATTATTGCGCATTTCAGTCTTTTGATAAGCGTTTTATCTTTTGGACAACGTTCTTGTCATTCAATGGAAAATCATGAGCGCTTGGTTCAAGACAATCCAAATCATGCCATTCAATTGCAAGAAATAGAAAGTTTTACGTCCAATGCTATTGCATCGGGACAAGTAAATATGGAAAAGGCTGTAATTAATATTCCTGTTGTAGTTCATGTATTGTATAATACTGCCGCGCAAAATGTCAGTGACGCACAAATACAATCTCAATTAACGGTTTTAAACAATGATTTCAGGAAGCTCAACTCAGATTGGACAAATACGCCATCAACATTTACAAATTTAGTTGCAGATTGTGAATTCAATTTTTGTTTAGCTACAGTTTCCCCTACTGGCGCCGCAACTTCGGGAATTATTAGAAAATCAACAACTGTTGCGTCCTTTTCAACTAATGACGCAATGAAGTTTAATTCTCAAGGAGGAAGTGATGCTTGGCCAAGCGGACAATACTTAAATTTATGGGTTTGTAATATAAGCGGTGGGATCTTGGGTTATGCTCAATTTCCTGGCGGTGCAAGTGCAACAGATGGTGTTGTTATCAACTATACGGCGTTTGGAACCACAGGAACTGCTGCTGCGCCTTTTAATAAAGGAAGAACTGCTACCCACGAAGTTGGACATTGGTTAAATCTAAGACACATTTGGGGTGACGCCACCTGTGGAAACGACTTGGTTTCAGATACTCCCGTTCATAACACGAGTAACTATAGCTGCCCAAGTCATCCTAAAACAAATTCTTGTGGAACAAGTGCTGAAATGTTCATGAATTATATGGATTACACAGATGATGCATGCATGTACATGTTTAGCTCTGGACAAAAATCAAGAATGCAAGCGCTTTTTGTTACTGGCGGCGCTCGGGAATCCTTAAAAACGTCTGGTGGCTGCGGTAGCGGCACAACAACGCCACAATATTGCAGTTCGAACGGTACAAATACTTCTTTTGAGTGGATTGCCAAGGTTCAAATTGGCACCATAAATAACACAACAGGATCGAATGCGGGTTATGGTAATTTTACTTCATTAACAGCAACGCTTACTAAAGGAACAACTCAAACTTTGTCGTTAACGCCAGGATTTGCGAGTACATCTTATTCTGAATATTTCAATGTATATATTGATTACAACGGAGACTTGGATTTCGTTGATGCGGGAGAATTAGTTTACAGCTCACCAGCCACCACTGGACTTGTTACTACGAGTATTACGATACCGACAACTGCAATTACAGGATCTACTAGAATGCGTGTGATAATGAAAGATGCCGCTATTACAGGTCCATGTGAAGTATTTACTTATGGTGAAGTTGAAGATTATTCTTTAAATCTTGTTGCCCCAACAACCGGATGTAATCAACCTGCATCACTTATTGCAAGTTCAATTTCAAGTTCGGGAGCAACCCTTTCTTGGGGGGCTGTTGCAGGCGCTTCAAATTATACCTTACAGTATAAAAAATCAACAACTTCAACGTGGACATCAGTTAGCGTTACGACAACAAATTATGTGTTAACCGGTTTATCTTCTTCTACCATTTACAATTGGCAAGTAAGAACAAATTGTGGAACATCAAGTAGCGCTTACATAGCGGGTACTAATTTTACAACATTAACCGCATGTACTGATAATTTTGAGTCAAATAATACACTCGCGGCAGCCAAATCACTTACAGTAAATACGAGTAATACGGCAAGAATAGGAACAAGTACTGACATTGATTGGTTTAAGTTCGCTAATGCATCAACAGCTAGAAATATTCGTGTTACATTAACAAATTTACCAGCTGATTATGATTTGAGATTATACAATAGTGCAGGAACACTTTTATATTCGAGCGAAAACAGCGGTACCACAAACGAAACCATTATTTATAACAACGCACCAGTTGCCACATATTATGTGCGTGTGATCGGTTATAATGCCGCTTTTTCGAGCACAAATTGTTACACAATTAACGCTAGTAGGTCTTCAACTGCATACAAAACAGATGGATCAGATAATGAAAGTGAAGAACAAGAAATTACAGCGGTACAATATTCCCTTTACCCAAATCCATCTTCTAGTGGGCAATTCAACTGTGAACTAACCCATCCATTTATTGGAGATTTAAACCTAGAAGTAACTGATGCAGCTGGTAGATTAATAGAAAAAATGATTGTTTCAAAAGATGCAGAATTTTTAAAATCAGCTATTGATTTAACACAACATGATTCTGGAATGTATTTCTTGAAATTATACAGTTCCGCGTTTTCTATTTCGGAAAGACTGGTAGTTGAATAATTATATTTTTTGGGGGCCGTCAGCAATGATGGCCCTCTATTTAATCATTAATTATTTCATTTTCGACAATTTCCAAATCATTGTAAAAGGATTCACCAAAAGCTCTGATTAATGGCGTTTTTAAAAACTTGTATACCGGAATACTTAACTGTTCCCCGAGCGTACATGCAGCCGAACATACTTTCCAATTGTCAACCACCAATACCTTGCGATCGTGTAATTTCTTGACACGAATAGGGTACAAATGACAAGAAATAGGTTTGATAAAATTGGTCTTTTTGTTTTCATTAGCCTTTTCTATTGCGCATTTAACAACTCCTGCCTCATCATGAATTGCAAAAGCACAAATACCCCCGTTAACTAATGTTGTTACTGGTTCATTTTCAATATCCATGTAAAACACCCCCTTTTTAGAAATGGCCTCAACCCCTTCAGGGGACATAAAAGGCTTGATTTCTTCTAGGTCGTTTTCTAGCATATCAATTTCCTCCATAGTCAGCGGAGCACCAGCATCCCCCTGAACACAGCATGCTCCTTTACATGCACTCAAATCACAAACAAATTTCTTTGTAAATAACTCTTTCTCTAAAAGCAGGTCATCGACATCAAAGTACATAGCTATTTTTTACAATGCGAAATTGGGAAAAATCCGTCTTAAAATGAATTAACATCGATGAAATTCATTTGATTAGTTGGATTTTCAAAAAAATGTTTATATTTGCACTGTTAAAATGATTTAAAAACAAAAGAACGAGGGGACGAAAGTCCCCTCTTTTTTCATGTTATGATTAACAAAAATCGCGTAAAAGAGCTCATTAACGACAGGATTCAAGAATTAAACTGCGGTTTATTTGTAGTAGATTTGTCAATTAGTCCTTCAAATGTAATCACAGTTGAATTGGATAAAATGGGAGGCAATGTTTCTATTCAGGATTGCATGTCGGTTTCACGTAATGTTGAACATAATTTAAATCGCGAAGAAGAAGATTTTGAAATTCAAGTTTCTTCTGCTGGTTTAGACAAACCTTTTCGTGTTTTGGACCAGTATATAAAAAACATCGGTAGACCTGTAAAAAGTGTAACAAAAGAAGGTGTTAAAACCGAAGGAATTCTTGTTGAAGCAACGGCCGATAAAATTATTTTAGAGGTAGAACGCCTTGAAAAAATAGAAGGAAAGAAAAAGAAAGAAAAAATTAAGGAATGTTTAACGTTCCAAATGAGTGAAATAAAAGAAACAAAAGTTGTTGTATTATTTAAATAGGTAGTAATGAATAGCCTTGAATTAGTTGAATCGTTCTCAGAGTTTAAAGAGTTAAAAAGCATAGACAAGCAAACTATGCAGCATGTACTTGAAGATGTTTTTCGTGCAATGCTTAAAAAGAAATTTAATACAGATG
>CANHJY010000133.1 GCA_947461185.1 Flavobacteriales bacterium | reverse complement strand
TTTACCTCTAACAATTGCGTTTGAAATGCTACGGTTATGGGATGTGAAATCGTTTGTCCTGCACCAATTTGAAAAGCAATATTGCTATATGCTTGTTCCACAAAAGCTAGGTCAAGAAAAAAATGACGTGGCACTTTGTCAAATGCGTCAAATATAGATTGATTTTTAATCCTTTCGTCTTTTTTTAATTCAGCAATTAATTGCTTACGCATTCCTTTATGTTTGTATGAATCCTCATGCATCATACCGCAAATTTAACATGATGAATAATTCAAAAACTACCATTTTTATAACAAAGAGCTGTTGAAACTTCATTAGTAATTTAATTAAGGCATTCAAAAAATCTAAACTCCGAAATCAAGATGAGGCTCCCACTCCACTTACTTTAATTATATTTGAGGATAAAATCAAACTGCTCATAAAAATGGCCATACAATCAAAAGAGCTGGAATTCAACAAGAATGACGATGAAATGCGTCTTAAAATATCGGCTTTAGAAAGAGAGCTCTCAAAAATCTATGAAGGAGGAGGTAAAAAACGAATAGAGAAATTACATGAGCAAGGGAAACTTTCAGCTCGAGAAAGAATTGATTTATTATTAGACCCAAACACCAAGAGATTCGAAGTTGGCGCATTAGCAGGTTTCGGTATGTACGAAGAGCATGGAGGCTGTCCTTCTGGAGGTGTTGTAGTTGTTATCGGTTATGTTTCGGGAAAGCAGTGCATTGTTGTTGCAAATGATGCTACAGTTAAAGCTGGTGCATGGTTTCCTATCACTGGTAAAAAGAATCTAAGAGCGCAAGAAATTGCCATAGAAAATAAATTACCTATAATTTACCTTGTTGACTCTGCCGGCGTATATCTTCCACTGCAAGATGAAATTTTTCCAGACAAAGAGCATTTCGGAAGAATATTTCGAAACAATGCAGTTATGAGTTCCATGGGAATCGTTCAAATTGCTGCAGTAATGGGCAGTTGTGTTGCAGGTGGGGCATATTTACCAATAATGTCTGATGAATCATTAATTGTTAATGGTACAGGAACTATTTTCCTTGCAGGTTCTTACTTGGTTAAAGCTGCAATTGGAGAAACAATTGATAATGAAACATTAGGAGGAGCAGTTACGCATACAGAGATTTCTGGTGTTTGCGACTATAAAACCGAAAACGATCAAGAATGTCTGGCTACAATTCGTAAACTAATGGATAAAATTGGTCAAACAGAGCTTGCCGGATTCGACAGAAAACCATCTGTTCTTCCAAAAGAAGACTTAAAAAAGGTATACGGAATTCTACCTCAGGATAGATCAAAACCATACAATACAAAAGAATTGTTACGCTGTCTTGTGGATGATTCTGAATTTACTGAGTACAAGGAGGATTACGGTAAGTCAATTATTTGTGCTTATGCCCGAATTGATGGCTGGAGTGTTGGAATTGTTGCGAATCAAAGAGAAATCATAAAAAACGCCAAAGGTGAAATGCAATTTGGTGGGGTTATTTATTCTGATTCAGCTGATAAAGCTGCTCGTTTTATAATGAATTGCAATCAAAAAAACATTCCCTTAGTTTTCTTACAAGACGTTACCGGCTTTATGGTTGGGTCAAAAAGTGAGCATGGTGGAATTATAAAAGATGGCGCTAAATTGGTCAACGCTATGTCAAATTCCGTTGTTCCTAAATTCACAATAGTAATAGGTAATAGTTATGGTGCAGGCAATTATGCGATGTGCGGAAAAGCGTATGACCCAAGATTGATTGTTGGATGGCCTACAGCGGAAATTGCAGTAATGAGCGGTGCTTCTGCCGCAAAGGTTCTTTTACAAATTGAAGTCGCTTCTTTAAAAGCTAAGGGTGAAGAAATTACGCCTGAACGTGAAAAAGAACTATTCAATTCTATTAAAAGTCGTTATGACGAGCAGATTTCTCCATATTATGCAGCAAGTAGATTATGGATTGACGCGATAATTGATCCTGCAAAAACGCGGGAAGTAATAAGTATTGGAATTGAAATGGCTAATCATAAAAAGGCAGAAAAACCATATAATGTAGGTGTAATTCAAACTTGAAATGAATAGAGTTAATTTTAATTGGCAAATCAAGCACTATAATGACCTGTTAATCAATGAGTTTCATGATTTAATTTCATTGAGGCTTGAAGTGTTTGTCGTAGAACAAAATTGTGCCTACCAAGATCTTGATGGAAAAGACAAGAAAAGCTATCATTTGATTTGTAGAAATGGGCAAGGAAAAGTTGTAGCAACAGCACGAATACTGCCACCAGGAATATCTTATCAAGATGTATCGATAGGTCGAATTGTTACAGATTCATCCATTCGTGGAAAAGGTGTTGGCCATGAGCTAATGCTGAAAACAATGCAATTTATTAAAGAAGAGTTTGGGAATATTACTATCGTAATATCAGCGCAAAGTCATTTAATCTCTTTCTATAATCAGCACGGATTTATCACAACTAATAAAGAATACCTTGAGGATGGAATTCCTCATACTGAAATGATTTTCAAACCATAAACAAAACAAAATGAATAACCGAAAACTGTATAAACTCTTAATTTTAACAACCCCGTTGTATTTTGGTTGTAAAACCAATGAAACACTTCCTTTTGTAGATGAAGTTTATTCGTCTGCAATAACCAAAGAACCAACGACCATCTCCTTGTCTAACATGGACAAAGGCGTAAAACCTTTTGACGATTTTTTCCAATACTCAAATGGAACATGGGTTAAAAACAATCCAGTCCCACCATCCGAATCAAGCTGGGGAAGCTTCAATGAATTGGAACAAAACAATAATAAAAAATTAGTTGCGATACTTGATAATTTTGCAGCTAAAGCTGGAAATTCTGTAAATGATACTGCAATTCTTGGCAACTATTACGCTTCATTTATTGATATGAATGCACGTAATAATTTGGCATTGACGCCTATCCAAGAAGACCTTAGGAAAATTCAGAAAATGACCTCCAAATCTGATATTGTAAGAATGATTGCTGAGCATCATATTATGGGAATAGGTTCTTTATTTGGTTTTGGCGTTGGTCAAGATTTAAAGAATGTTGATATGAATATCAGTTATATAGGTCAGGGCGGTATTGGTCTGCCTAGTAAGGATTACTACTTGGAAGATTACATGGCCGAAATAGTCACTTTATACAATGATCATATCGCCAAATCCTTTACGCTTTTAGCCTATGGAGAAGATGATGCTAAAAATATGGCTAATTCAATTGTTAATTTTGAAAAAAAGCTAGCAGAATCAATGATGGGCCCTGCGGAAATGAGAGTTCCTGAACTGGTTTACAACAAATATTCAAAAAAAGAAGCGATTTCGCTTTTTGGTAAATTTGATTTCGATGCCTATCTATCTAATATTGGGAGTTCTTCCTTCGACACTTTAATCGTATCGCAACCGGAATTTATTAAAAAGATTTCTTCAATGTTGGAAACGGAATCTTTAGAAGATTGGAAACATTACCTTACGTGGAATGTGTTGAATCATTATGCAGGACATTTAGATCAAAAATTTGTAGAGCAAAACTTCAATTTCTACGGGAAAGTTTTAAGTGGGACATCTGAAATGAAGCCTATCAAAGAACAAGCAATAGATGAAATTACGGGACAGGAGTTTGGAGAATTACTTGGGAAGGCTTTTGTTTCACTTTATTTTTCGAAAGAAGCACAAAATAAAGTTAATGAAATGGTAGATAACCTTCTTGTTGTATTCAGAGACCGTATTACCAATTTGGAATGGATGTCTGAAGAAACAAAGAAAGAAGCGCTTACTAAACTTAATTCTATTGGTAGAAAGTTAGGTTTTCCGGACAAATGGGAAGATTTTAGTGGGTTAAAATTTTCAAACAGTAATTATGTAGAAAACCTAAAAGTTATGGCGCTATATTCTCATAAAAAAAATATGGCTGAACTGAACAAGCCTGTTGACAAAAGTAAATGGGGAATGCCAGCCCACATGGTAAATGCTTATTATCACCCATTATTAAATGAAATTGCTTTTCCTGCAGGAATTATGCAGGCACCTTTCTTCGATGAGAATGCTGAAGATGCTGTTAATTATGGAAGAATTGGAATGGTTATCGGTCATGAATTCACCCATGGTTTCGATGATATGGGCTCAAAATTCGCTGCAGATGGATCTTTTAGAAACTGGTGGACTGATGAAGATAAGACGAAGTTCGAAGGTAAAACTGGCACTTTGGGTGAAACATTTTCAACATTTTGCCCAATTGAAGGACATTGCGTTAACCCTGACTTAACGATGGGTGAAAACATTGCTGATTTAGGTGGTTTGACTATGGCTTATCATGCTTACGCAAGAACGGAAGAATTCAAAACCGGAAAATTAAGAGAAGGCTTCACCCCTGCTCAACGCTTTTTTATTGCATACGCTCAGTTATGGAAAATCAATTACACGGATGAAGAATTAAAAAATCGAATTGCTAATGATCCGCATTCTCCTGGAATGTATCGTGTTAATGGACCTTTAAAGAATTGTCCCGAGTTCTTTGATGCATTTTCAATAGAGGAAGGTGCACCAATGCGCAATCCTAAAGATAAAATTTCCAGAATTTGGTAACACTAATTTATAAATGTAAAAAAGCGCCGAAAGGCGCTTTTTTTTTGTTAATTCAAATTAATTACAGCCTTTCCTTTTTTTAAATCTTTCACTTGAATTGACTTACTGTAAGACAAGATGAAATCAAGAGATTTTTCCGAAGGGCGTGACTTTAAAATTGAAGAATTTGAGATTGCAGGGTATTTTTTTGTCATAGGCACTTTTTGAAGCCCATTTAACGCAAAAAAGTATTGTTTATTATTGGTATTAAAAAAAACTTTTTAATAAGACCCATGCCAGCGTCTCATAAACCATTCATAAGAAAGTAAAAACAATAGTATGAAAAATAACATGCGCTGATCAATCAAATCGTTAAAGGCTGTTTCTTTGTAGGATACGGTTGCAATATCGCCCCTTTTTAAAATGGCATCTATACTTTTCTTATAATCCTTAAGTTCATTAAAAGCTCCGTTCGACTGTTTAGTCAATTGTTTAAGTAAGTTATGATTTGCGTGATTATCGAGTTGCTCAAGAGAAATATCCTCAACCACAAAAACGCCACTTTTTTTATAGTTTTTCCCATTAAAAGTTGTAGTAGCAGACCAATTGTATTTGCCAGGATTTAATTTCCCCATTGAAAGCTTGTACATATTTCCTACTACCCCAAATTGAAATTTGGAAGTTTTATTATTTTCATCAGTCAAGCTTAAATTTATAATCGGACTTGTTATCAACTCCATAGATTCATTGTAGAAGGAAGCGTTGACAAAAACCTCCTCGTCTTTGCTATATCTTTTGGGCATAGTTACCCTTAAAGGTGAATCATTCTGTTTAACTAAAAGATATTGAAGTGATTTTTGAATAATTTCTCCAACATGATCAAATGATTTAGTCCTTATGTAATCAATTAACTTCCTTTTCCAAATTCCTTGACCAAATAAAACCCCATACTTCACATTACCTCGTTTATTAAAATAAAGCAAAGGATCCTTTTTATTTATACTTCCAATCTTTTGATATACAAGAATTTCCGATCCTGAACTTAAATTAACACTTCCGAATCTTGTTGATAGTGGAGGGAAGAAATCAAGCGCCCCTTTGGTCTCATCAGTTAATTCAAATTGCTTAAACCCTGTATTGTAATAGCCTTGCATTTCATCAGTTTGAGAACCACCAACTGCAGACATGCCAATTTTCAATTTATCGATAATACTTGAACTTGTATTTGGCGCTAC
>CANHJY010000132.1 GCA_947461185.1 Flavobacteriales bacterium | reverse complement strand
CAAATACAATTTTCTTCAATTAGAGCGCTTATTTTTGTCGGAAAATTAAATATGAAAGATTTATTTCTGCTTGACCCAAAAATAACTTATCTCAATTTCGGTTCATTTGGCGCCTGCCCTAAACCCATTTTTGACGACTATATTCAATGGCAATACCTTTTGGAAAAAGATCCTGTCCAGTTCATAACAGAAACAGGACCAGAATATTTAGCGTTATCAAAAAGTGCCTTAGCAGCATATATCAATTGTGAATCGAAGGATTTAATTTTCACACCAAATCCTACTTATGCAATCAATCTACTTGTCAAAAATTTAAAATTGAATCCGGGTGATGAAGTTCTTACGACAAATTTAGAATACGGAGCGTTAGATAAATCTTGGAATTTTTATTTGAATAAATGCGGTGGTAAATATGTTCAATCAAGCATCTCCTTACCTATTCAATCCAAAGAGGAATTCATTGCTGAATTTTGGAAAGGATATAGTGACAAAACAAAAGTTGTTTTTATCAGCCAGATTACATCAGCTACAGGATTGATATTACCTGTAAAAGAAATTTGTGTTGAAGCAAAAAAAAGAGGATTAATTACCATAGTTGATGGCGCTCACGTTCCAGGACATATTCATCTTAATTTGAAAGAACTTGATTCAGATTTTTACACTGGAGCATGCCATAAATGGATGATGACGCCTAAAGGTTGTTCCTTTTTATTTGCAAAAAAAGAGTTTCATCAAATATTAGATCCATTAATAGTAAGTTGGGGATATAATAACGATACAGAGTTAAACAGACTTCATGAATTTCATCAATTTAATGGAACTAGAGACTTTTCAGCTTATTTAACCATTCCTGCAGCGTTAAAATTCATGAATGATTATAATTGGCCTAAACAAGCTGATGATTGCAAAGACCTCTTGTTGAGTAGCGCAAAAAGAGTATTTAAAGTTCTTAACACCAAATCTTTAGCGCCCTTGAATAAAGATTTTTTTGGCCAATTATGCAGTTGTCCCATTATCAGTAAAGATCCTGTTAAACTTAAAAAACTACTATTTGATAAATATCAAATACAAATTCCAATAATTGAATCGAATTCAAATGTTTATTTAAGATTTTCTATTCAAGCCTTCAATGATGATAAAGATATTGACAACCTCATTTATGCTCTTGAGGATATTGGAACAGCAAATTTTTAAGTAGTATATTTCTTAACATATACTTAACATTAAATTTTTCTTTCTATTTTTATGTTGGAAAAATCAACTTTATGAATAAAAACTACACACTACTACTTTTCGTTATCTCATCCTTTATTTCATATGCACAGTACTGCACCAATGTTGGTCCTTCCAGCACAGCTGACTCTAATGTTGAATCTGTTATTTTAAATGGTGCTTCTGGCTCAATAAATTACACAGGTTGTCCAGGAGTTATCGGGCTTCAAGACTTAACTTTTTTAAGCACTTTTTTAAATGCGGGTTCAAATTATACGCTTCAAGTCGATTTCGGTACTTGCGGTGGACCCTACGCCGGTGTTGGACAAGCATGGATTGATTTTAACCAAAGTGGAACTTTTGAAACCACAGAGAGCCTCGGTACATGGCAAGGCACACCTCCTGCCCTGCCTCAATCATTTAATTTTACGGTTCCAATAGGTTCTCAGAACGGCCCAACAAGAATGCGTGTTATACAGCAAGAAGCCGGCACGCTTCCAATAAATCCTTGTGGAACTTTTACATGGGGTTCAGTTATGGATTTTACCGTTAATATAGGAAATGGTGTTGACTGCTCAGGATATACTGGTGATGATACCAATGACCCTATTATTGTGAGTAACTTACCATACATTGACACGAATGATAATTCCTATTGCTATTCCAATCAAAATTTAGTTTACAATTCTTCCGATGTATATTATCAATTGAATCCTTCCCCAATGATGGAATCCGTTACTATTTCACTTTGTGGATCTAGCTTTGATACTTTTTTAAGTGTTGTAGATGGTTTTGGAAATGTAATAGCCTATAATGACGATGTCTCTGGTTGTGGAACACAATCTGGACTTACATTTAATACCGATGGTTTAGGATTAGTATATATCATTGTTGAAGGATGGGGTAATGCTTCTGGAGAATATATTTTAGAAATAGATGGCAACTATCTTAATACGGTAGATTTAACTGAAGAAAATATTTTAATCTATCCGAATCCGGCCAACAATTTTTTTGAAGTTAAAAATTACAATGGCGAAATTAAAATCTATGATCTAGCTGGAAAGAAGGTTAAAGAAATTAAAAATTATTTTGGAGATAGCATTGATTTAAGCGACATAAAAAGTGGTGTTTATCAAATTCAAATCTCTGTAAACAATGAATTAATTAGTAAAAAATTAATAAAAAATGATTTTGAATAAGAAATTTACATTTGCTTTTTTGTTCTTATTATATTTTTCGACTATTCAAGCACAACCATGGTTTGAAAAATCAAATTTTGGAGGAACTGCGCGACATAGAGCGAGCTCTTTTTCAATTGGAAATTTTGGGTACATTGGACTAGGTCATATCAATTCAGGAGTAGATGTCGAATATGAAGATTTTTGGAAATATGATCCTTCATCAGATACATGGACACAAATCGCGAATTACCCCAACGGGAAATGTTACCATGCGACAAGCTTTGTAATTGGTAATTTGGCTTATGTTGGTGGTGGAAGGTTAGAAAATGGAAGTTATACAAAAAAATTCTACAGTTACGACCCTGTTACCAATGTGTGGACGCCAATTGCCGACTTACTTGGTGCAGCAAGAAGAGGTGCAGTTGGATTCGCAATCAATGGAAAAGGATATGTTGGAACAGGACAAACAACGTCTGGTTATGCTGCGGATTTTTATGAATATAACCCCCTAGCTAATACTTGGACAGCAAAAGCAAATTTCCCAGGTGCAGGAAGAACCTCTGCAGTTGGATTTTCAATTGATCAATTTGGTTATTTGGGAACAGGAAACACTAATATGGGTTCAACAAATGACTTTTACCAATACCGTCCAGATATCAATCAATGGGTTTTAAAGGCGCCAGTTGGCCCCATAACAAGACAAGAAGCAGTTGGATTTGCCGTGAATGGAATGGGTTATATTGGAACTGGAGATGATTTCTCAAGTGGTAACAATTATGGTGACTTTTGGGAGTATGAAGTATTATCAAATACCTGGGTGCAAATAGAAGATTTTGCAGGAACAGCAAGACGATATTTGACTTCATTTGTTATAGGTACTAGAGCATATGTTGGAACTGGAACGAATGGAACCAACTTTAGAGATTTTTGGATGTTTGATCAAATTCTTTCCGTTCTTAAAAGAAAATTGTACGATTTCGATGTTTCACTTTATCCCAATCCATCAGTAGATTTCATCAATATTGACCTTTTAAATATCCCAAATTACATTCCTATTTCATCCTTTAAATTTGAATTATTCAATTTGAATGGGCAACTATTCAAATCGGAACAATTGGAATCAAATCAAACATCAATTCGTATTGATCAACTAAACAGTGGAAACTATATTTATCGATTGGTATACGATGGTCAAACCGTTAAAATCGGAAAATTTGTAAAATCATAGAGATGCGCTGTTACCTATTTATTTTTTCAACCATTTTGTTTTCAAATTTGAATTGCTTCGGTAATCCATGGGTAAAAAAAGCAAATTTTGGAGGTGTTGGAAGACATAGGGCAGTTGGAATTGCCATTGCTAATAAAGGTTATATGGGCCTTGGTCACGTTAATGGAACTGGTGTCGACATTTCTTATAAAGATTGGTGGCAATATGATCCAGCTGCTGACACATGGACCCAAAAAGCAAACTTTCCAGTAAATAATCATGGTGCTGTTTCCTTTGCAACATCAACTCGAGGTTATGTAGGAGGAGGTTCATCATTGAGTAATGAATTTTACGAATACAATCCAATAACAAATACCTGGGCACCAATTGCCCCATGTTTAATAAGTCCAGGAGATACTCAAGGTTTTAGTGTAAACGAAAAAGGATACGTTTATCAAACAAATCAACTTGCTGAATACAATCCATCAACAAATTCTTGGATGATGAAGACTCCAGCGCCAGTGAACTTTGGGGCTTGGTCTTGTTCCTTTTCAACCAACTCAAGTGGTTTTATTAAATCAGGAACCAACTTTTATGAATACAAACCTGCCAATGACTCATGGATACAACGCGCAACATTTCCAGGATTAATGACCAATGGAAGCAGTGCTTTCGGTCGTGATGAAAAAGGTTACGTTACTTGCGGTTATGTGGGTGGTCTTTCTACTGTAACGGATCAAGTCTGGGAATTTGATCCAGGATCCAATACATGGAAATATATTTGTGAATTCCCTGGTACTGGGAGACGTTTCCCCGTAGCCTTTTCAATAAATGGGAAAGGTTATTTTGGTTCCGGAACCAATGGAATCAATTTAAATGACTTTTGGGCTTTCGACTTTGATCCTTTAACAACAGAAGAAATTGATAATTTTTCGATAACTACCTACCCTAATCCAGTCACAAATAAATTGGTAATCAACACCTTATTTCCATTTTCTAATCATTTGAAATTAACCTTGTTTAATATAACAGGTGAAAAAGTTGGAGAATATAATTTAACTGAAGAAACACAAACCATAGAAAATTTGGATTATTTGAATGGCTTTCATGTATACACTATTGAAAATGACAATCGAATTTTAAGTACTGGAAAATTACTTTTTGAATGATAATGAAAAACTATATAATAATTGGAATAATTGGAATTTGCTTCAACGGTCTTACTCAAACAGGAAACTTTTGGACAAAAAAAAATGACTTTCTTGGCGGAAAGAGAGAGAGAGCCGTAGCGTTTTCGATTGGAGATTACGGTTACATTGGTACTGGAGTTGACACTGCTGAAGTTGTGTTAAAAGATTTTTGGCAATATGATCCGATTAATGATTCTTGGTCTCAAAAAGCCGATGTACCTGGTTCACCAAGAAGAGATGCCGTAGCATTTGTAGCAGACAACAAGGGGTATGTTGGAACAGGAATAGATAACGATGAATCGTTTTCAGGAAATAAATTAAAAGATTTCTGGGAATATGATCCCGCTTCAAACACTTGGTTGCAAATTGCGGACTACCCTGGTGTTGGTGGAGCAGGTGTTTATTTTGCAACAGCTTTTTCTATGGACTCCAAAGGGTATGTTTGTTGTGGAAAAGTTGGTCCTAATTCCTATTCGAATCAACTTTGGGAATATAAACCTAGCATCAACCAATGGACACAACGCACCAATTTTCCTGGCGGTGTCAGGTACCAGCTTTCGTCATTTACAGTTGGTTACGAAGCTTTTGTAGGTTTAGGTGCAAATCAAGATGTATTTAAAAAGGACTTTTGGAAGTACAATGCAGGAACAAATCAATGGATAGCTATATCAGATTTACCAGCAAGTGAGCGCGGTTCGGCATGCACATTCACAATAGGATCAAGAGGATATGTTTGTATAGGATCAGATGGAGGACTTTTAGATGACTTATGGGAATATAATCCTGTTACAGATTTATGGGTTGTACGCGCTTCTTTTGGCGGCAGCGAAAGAAAAAATGCGGTAGCCTTTGTTCTAGGTGGTAAAGCATATGTTGGAACTGGCAAAGGTTTTTCAGGAAAAAAGGCATCAATTGAGGAGTATACCCCACTCAATCTTTTGGGAATTAAAGAACTTGAAAATTTAATATCGATATTTCCTAATCCTGCCAACGAAATTCTTAATATTTCTTTTCCAAATGACTTAATTACAGAAATATCTATATACACCTTAACTGGGTTAAAATGTAATGTGGAAAATGCTACTCATGGAGATATTTCAAATTTGAACGTAAGTGAACTCTCTT
>CANHJY010000131.1 GCA_947461185.1 Flavobacteriales bacterium | reverse complement strand
CCTGCAATACGTGCCATACTCTAATTAAAATTACCCTTGTCTTTGTTTAAGTTTTGGATTCTTCTTGTTAATCACATAAACTCTACCTTTTCTTTTAACGATCTTGCAGTCTGCAGTTCGTTTTTTAACTGATGCTCTAACTTTCATCTCTATTTATATAACCTTTAAATTACTTATATCTAAATGATATCCTTCCTTTTGTTAAATCATAAGGCGACATTTCAACCTTAACCTTATCTCCGGGAAGAATTTTAATATAAAACATTCTCATTTTTCCCGAAATATGCGCTGTAATCACGTGACCATTTTCCAACTCTACTCTAAACATTGCATTGGATAACGCCTCTATTATTACACCGTCTTGTTCTATTGAAGATTGTTTCGCCATCCTAAAAACCTGATAATTCGTTTGCAGATCTTCTTCCTCTAATTTTTGAACCTTCCATTAGACCATCCATGTGACGATTTAAGAGGTAAGATTCAATTTGCTGTAAGGTATCTAAAACCACTCCAACCATAATAAGTACGGATGTACCTCCAAAGAACATAGCAAATTGAGAATTCACACCAGCAAGATTAGCAATCGAAGGAAGTATCGCAATTACTGCCAAGAAAAGTGATCCAGGCAATGTAATTCGCGACACAAGTGTATCAATATACTCTGATGTATCCTCTCCTGGACGAATACCTGGTATAAAACCACCACTCCTTTTGAGATCATCAGCAATTTTACGTGGATTAATCATGATGGCTGTGTAGAAGTATGTAAACACCACAATTAAAAGAGCCAACAACAGATTATAGGTTATGCCGTAAGGATTCCCTAAAGATTGCTGTATAAATCCGCCGTCTTGACCATTTCCAGAAAACAACATTACAGGAATAGTCATAATTGCTTGTGCAAATATAATGGGCATTACACCACTTGCGTTGACTTTAATTGGCAGATAGCTTCGCGCACCTTCGTCAACAGCACGAGAACCGACTACACGTTTCGCTGTATTCAGCGGTATTTTTCGTACCCCTTGAACAATCAGTATCGTACCAACAACCACTAGCATAAAACAGATAAATTCCAATACAATAGAAATAGGACCATTATTTGCCTCCGCTAAAAAAGCAGCAGGAAAACGTCCAAGAATTCCAACTGTAATAAGAAGTGAAATACCATTACCAATTCCACGATCTGTAATCCTTTCTCCCAACCAAACGGCAAACATAGTTCCAGCAACTAATACAAGAATTGATTGAACCCACCATAACGAAGGAGAGATTGGATAATCTGCGAAATTTGGCATTGCTCCTTTTTGCTGGACGTACAAAGTTAAATACGTCGGAGCTTGCAAAGCACAAATAACAATTGTCAGAATTCGCGTGTAGTTATTGATACGTTTTCTTCCGGACTCTCCTTCATTTTGCATTTTCTGAACTGCAGGAACAGCCATTCCTAGTAACTGCATAATTATGGATGCACTAATATATGGCATAATACCCAATGCCATTATAGATGCATTTTCAAAACCTCCTCCAGAGAATAAAGAAAGTAAAGTCTCTAACGTTCCGTCTTCGGAAGACTGAGCACTTTCAATCATTTTACCATAATTAACTCCAGGTAAAAAGATGTTTGTACCTATTCTATAAATAAGTATTAAACCGAGTGTAAAGAGGATTCTATTCCTCAATTCCTCTACCTTCCAAATATTCTTTATGTTTTCGAAAAACTTTTTCATTTTAAAATGCTGGCAAAGTTAATTAGATTTCAGAACAATTTCCACCTTGATTTTCAATGGCAGATTTTGCCGTTGCAGAAAACTTATGAGCAGATATATTAATTTTTGACTTCAATTCTCCTCTTCCTAAAATTTTCACTAACTCATTTCTAGAAACCAAACCATTTTCAACAAGTACTTCGTGATTAATTTCAGTAATACTTTTTCTATCTACTAAGGATTGAAGAATATCAAGATTAATAGCTTTATACTCTACTCTATTCACGTTCTTAAATCCAAACTTTGGAACTCTTCGTTGAAGTGGCATCTGACCACCCTCGAAACCTATTTTGGTTTTGTATCCCGATCTTGATTTTGCTCCTTTATGTCCACGAGTCGAAGTACCACCATGACCTGATCCTTGTCCACGACCTATGCGTTTCTCACGCTTTATGGAACCGCTTGCTGGAGTTAAATTATTTAAATTCATTTCTAATTCTTTTATAAAATTAATCCACAACTTCTACTAGGTGCTGTACTTTCTTCACCATCCCTAAAATTTGAGGGGTAGCTTCATGTTCAACAACCTGATTCAACTTTCTGAATCCCAACGCTTTTATCGTAGCCTTTTGAACAGCTGGACGTTTAATAGCGCTTCTTACTTGCTTAATTTTTATTGTAGCCATATCTCGTCTATTAACCGTTAAACACTTTATCCAAAGAAATACCTCGTTGTTTTGCTACGGCAACTGCATCACGCATTTTGGATAATGCATCGATTGTTGCTTTAACAACATTGTGCGGATTTGAAGAACCTTGCGATTTTGCCAATACATTGTGAACACCTACACTTTCAAGCACTGCGCGCATCGCACCACCTGCGATAACTCCTGTACCATTTGTTGCAGGCTTCAATAAAACTTCCGCTCCACCGAATTTACCTTTTTGAGGGTGAGGAACCGTTCCTTTCAAAATTGGAACTCTTATTAAGTTTTTCTTAGCATCATCAATTCCTTTGGTAATAGCCTCTGTTACTTCTTTCGCTTTACCTAGGCCGTGACCTACTGTACCATTTTCATCACCAACTACTACTATGGCAGAAAAACTAAAAGTTCTACCACCTTTTGTAACTTTCGTAACACGGTTTACGGCAACCAACTTATCCTTTAACTCAATGTCCGCAGACTTTACTCTATTTAATACTTGTGCTGCCATATTTTAAAATTTTAAACCGCCTTCTCTTGCTGAGTCAGCTAGTGATTTCACTCTACCATGATACAAATAACCATTTCTATCAAACACAACTGTTTGAATTCCAGCTTTAATTGCTTTTTCTGCAACTTCTTTACCAACCACGGTAGCTTGATCTTTCTTGTTTTTATTTTCGGTAGCCTTGTTTTTGTATGATGAAGCAGAAACAATCGTTACACCATTAATATCATCAATTAATTGCGCATAAATTTGTTTATTGCTTCTATAGACAGACAAACGAGGCGTATTAGAAGTACCAGAGATTCTCTTTCGGATTCTTCTTTTGATTTTTAATCTTCTTTTTAATTTACTAAATGCCATAACCGTTAATTATTATTTTTTACCTGCAGATTTACCAGCTTTTCTTCTAATATCTTCACCAACAAAACGGATTCCTTTTCCTTTATATGGTTCTGGTTTACGAAGGGAGCGAATTTTGGCAGCAACTTGACCCAAAAGTTGTTTGTCATATGACTCGAGTGTCACGACAGGAGCTTTACCTTTTTGAGTGTCTGCAGATACCTTTACTTCTGAAGGAAGTTCTATAATAATTGCATGGGAGAACCCGAGTGCTAATTCAAGTTGCTGATCAGTGGCAGTTGCCCTGTATCCTACACCTATTATTTCTAATTCCTTTTTGTACCCTTCCGAAACACCTGTCACCATATTATGAACTAATGCACGATATAAACCATGTTTTGCTCTGTGTGAAGGGGCGTCCGATTCGCGGCTGAAAGTTATTGTATTGTCCTCAATGGAAAGCGTTACACAAGCATCTAATTCTTGAGTCAACTCACCTTTAGGGCCTTTTACAGTAATGATGTTATCATTAAACTTTACATCTACTCCACTCGGGATTTTTACTGGGGATTTTCCTATCCTAGACATTTTTCTATACTATTAATTAATACACGTAACAAAGGACTTCTCCTCCTACGTTTTGTTTTCTTGCTTCTTTATCGGTGATTACACCTTTAGACGTTGATACGATTGCAATACCCAAACCATTGAGTACCCTTGGCATCTCTTCAGCACCACTATATTTTCTAAGCCCTGGACGAGAAGCTCTTTGCAATTTAGTTATTGCAGGAACTTTAGTTGACGGATTGTATTTAAGGGCAATCTTGATAACACCTTGTTTTCCATCTTCCTCAAATTTGAAATTGGTAATAAAACCTTGATCAAATAAAATCTGAGTCATAGCTCTCTTTACATTTGAACTAGGAATGTCTACCATTTTCAAACCTGCAGAACTCGCATTTCGAATTCGGGTTAAAAAATCTGCTATTGGATCTGTATTCATTATTTCTAAACTATTATTTTAATAATTACCAACTTGCCTTTCTTACACCAGGGATTTTTCCTGACAGTGCCATTTCTCTAAAAGTCACCCTTGAAATTCCAAATTGTCTCATGTAACCTCTAGGTCTTCCTGTTAAACCACATCTGTTATGAACGCGGATTTTTGAAGAATTAGCAGGTAACTTTTGAATAGACATCATTGCATCCCACTTTGCGGCTTGAACATCTTCAGATGCATCAGTTGACTTCAGTATTTTTGTTAACTCATCACGCTTTTTAGCATAGCGAGCTACCATTTTTTCTCTTTTGCGCTCACGCGCTTTCATTGATTCTTTTGCCATTTCTAATTATTTTTTTGTAAACGGGAATCCAAATGCATCTAACAAAGCTTTAGCTTCTTCGTCATTGTGAGCACTAGTAACAAAGGTGATATCCATACCTAAAATACGATTCACTTTATCAATGTCTATTTCAGGAAAAATGATGTGCTCTTTAATTCCTAAATTGAAATTTCCTCTTCCGTCAAAACCTTTAGGATTAATTCCTCTAAAGTCTCTTGTTCTTGGAAGCGAAACAGCTAACAATCTATCTAAAAAATCAAACATTTTATCACCTCTAAGCGTCACCTTAGTTCCAATAGGCATACCTTTTCTAAGTTTGAAATTAGAAATATCCTTTTTGGACAATGTAGTGACTGCCTTTTGACCAGCAATTCTTGAAAGATCAGCTACAGCACTTTCAATTAACTTTTTGTCTGCTACAGCGTCACCCATACCTTGGCTCAAAACAATCTTTTTAAGTTTAGGAACCCTCATTACGGATTTATACCCAAACTTTTCAGTAAGCGCAGCAATGATTTCTGCGTTATACTTTTCCTTAAGTCTTGGTGAATAGCTCATTACTTAATCTCCTCCCCAGTTTTTTTAGAATAACGTACTAATTTTCCTTTTGCGTTCAATTTTCTTCCAATTCTCGATGGTTGTCCATTAACTACAACCATTAAATTTGAAACATGAATACCCGCTTCTTTTTCAATAATACCTCCCTGCGGGTCTGATGCACTTGGCTTGGCATGTTTCTTAACTAGATTCACACCACCAACAATTGCACGCATTTTTTTTCGGTCAATAGAAAGAATGCTACCTTCCTGACCTTTAGATTCACCGCTAATAACCTTAACAGTGTCTCCTACCTTAATGTGTAATTTCTGTTGCATAACTCATTATTTTTAAAGCACTTCAGGAGCAAGTGAAACAACTTTCATATAATTATTTTCTCTTAGCTCACGAGCAACTGGTCCAAAAATACGAGTACCTCTCATTTCACCTGCTTGATTTAAAATAACGCAAGCGTTATCATCAAAGCGAATGTAGGAACCGTCAGGACGACGTACTTCTTTTCTTGTTCTAACAACTACTGCCTTGGCAACTGAACCTTTTTTTACAGCTCCAGAGGGCATTGCGCTCTTAACAGCTACAACAATTTTATCACCTACTGAAGCGTATCTTCTCTTGGTTCCACCAAGAACTCTGATAACCAATACTTCTTTGGCTCCTGAATTGTCTGCTACTGCTAATCTTGATTCTGTTTGTATCATTACTAAAAATTATTTAGCTCTTTCGATAATTTCAACTAATCTCCAGTTCTTTGACTTACTCAAAGGACGTGTTTCCATG
>CANHJY010000130.1 GCA_947461185.1 Flavobacteriales bacterium | reverse complement strand
CATTGAACCGAACTTATAGGATTGTTCTAATTCAGAAGAACTGAAGTCATATATTTTTGTGCGTTCCTCTATTTTCAAATCATCAAACTTGGTTAATTGTAAGCCTAAACCGAAGTTGAAACTGAAATTTTGGATTGGTTTTTCATATTCGGCTTTGATGGCAAATACTCCATTAACTGAGTTGTTCTCATTAGTAATCCAACTTTGTTCCATTCCGCCATGCATGGAAAGTGCAAAGTTATGTGACGAGTGGTTTATAGGTTTTTTGGAAAGTTTGTGGGTAATTATTTCTTTTCGGTCTAAAGGTTTATTAATAGCAAGCGCATGAAATAAAGGTTTTGCTAGAGCGACATGCAAAGGTTTGTGTTCGAAATTGCTTCCGTTTTCGTCTGATATTTCCACAGACTTAATCAAATCCATAATGCTCATTTCATTCTTTGCCAATGCATTATTTTTTTTAGCAAAGACAGGGGTGTTTTTGATTGCAGAATGCTTGAATTCGGTCTTGTTTTTCGAAGATGAATTTACGACACTTGATATCGATTCGCTAATTAAGTAACGCACCGAAGTTAATGGTATCAATAGGAGAAGTCCAATTAAAAATAGTCGTTTAATATATGACTTTTTGTAAATAGGTAATTGGGCTTCAATATCCCTAAAATATTTAGGCTTAAATTTAGGTCTGTAGCCCAATTCAGCTCCCCTGAACAAATCGTCTAAATCTCTATCTGTCAGGCTCATATTACCATTTTTTGGTTGTACCACTCTAATTTTTCAACTTTCTCTCGAAGTTGTTTCCTTGCGATGGAAAGATGCCATTTTGAAGTTCCTTCAGACATCATTAATAATGCTCCAATTTCTTTATGTGAAAAACCTTCAAAAACATACATATTGAAAACCTTGGCGCTTGTTTCTGGTAGTTCTGTAATTAATTTTAACAATTGGTCATATCCTAATGATGATTCTGCTGAATTAACTACAGTTAAATTTCCGATTTCAAGCTCCCGTTCTGTTTCTTTTGATGAAATATGATTTAAGTATTTTTTGTTTTTACGATACTCATCGATGAGGTTATTCACCATAATACGTTTCGACCAAGCCCAGAAATTTAAGGTTTCATCTGTTTGATGCAGACCTTTAAGAATCTTAATAAAGCCAGCGTTCAAAGAAGCTCTTGCGTCTTCGTCGTTTTTATTATAACGGTAACAAATCGGCATAAATTTATGGAAACACTGTTCATACAACCACTTGATAGCCTTTCTGTCATCGGCCAAACAAGCTTGTATAATTTCAGCGTTTACTATCATTTAGCTTATTTATTTTTTAGGTAAGTTTGTTCGAACTTAAATAACCAAACAATAGACGTAAAATTCAAAACAATGGTTGGCCTACAATTGCATTTAATTCGCCACGCGAAAACAGAAAAACTATCGCCAACGGGAAGTGATTTTGATCGCCGGTTATTACCAAAAGGAATCAAACAAGCAAAAGCATTAGCCATATATTTAGAAAACAAACAAAATTTCGAATTTTTACTGTGCTCAGCAGCAAAAAGAACCCAAGAAACGAAAAATATACTAGAAGAAAGGCTGCGTTTTCAATCCAATGTTAATTTGGACACATTGTACTTAGCGAGTAATCGCGAAATTTTACATTTGATTTGTCAACAGCAAGAGGTCAAGGAGATTTGGATTATCGGCCATAATGAAGGTATTTCAGATTTGGCCTCTTATCTCACGGGAAATAACATTCATATGAAGACATCCGCATATGTTTGTTTGACGCCAACTATTGACCACTGGTCTCATTTGACTGCGAATTCATGTCTGGTTGCTGATTCATTTCGGCCAGAGATTGACGATTAGCCTCTTCTTTACCTTTAATGTGATAAATAATTTTCACCTGTTCCATTTGCTCTGCTTCTAGTGCGCGTTGTCTTTCTTCAGCCATTCGAACACGTTCATTCCACATGCCTTCTAAATCAGGGGGATCAATACCGAGTTCTTTTTCAATTTCAAATTGGTATTTTGGTCTTTTTGGGCCTTCCTTTTTAAACACAAATGCCATCATCACTCCTGCTACTAATCCGCAAAGATGTCCCTCCCATGAGACTTCTTCCTTCAAAGGAAATATTCCCCATATCATGCTGCCATAAATAAATACAACAGCTAGCGAAATCACCTGCAACTGGAAGTATTTTCTTAATACACCCGAAGTAAATAAGAACGCGGCAAGGAAATAAATCAACCCACTCATGCCAATATGGTTGCCGCTTTCAGTTTGCGCAAATAGCCAGAGAAAGCCACCAGTTAGAATCCAACCAAGCAAGAATACTTTATATGCAATGGATCGATAAAAATAGAGTAGCGCAGCAGTTAGAAAAAATGTCGGAGCCGAGTTGTTAATGATATGATGGATGTCAATAGGGGAATGCACTAAAGGCATGAATGCAATACCTTTCAATCCGGAAAGTGTTTGAGGCACCAATCCTAGATCTGTATAGTCGTAAGACATATATGCATCCAGAAAATAAAAGATCCACATGATCACTAATAACACGGATGCTACACCAAGCGCTTCATACCCAGAACCAAAAGGATGTTTTTCTTGTTTCACGCGGCTGTTTGTCAAACAATATGCCCTATTAATTTATACTGACAACTTGTCTTGAATTCGATTTTGACTATAGTTGTTTAAAGGCTAGTTATCAATATTGCCTTGGATTTTTGGAATTTAATGTGCTATATTGGTTTGGTTTTTTGGAATTTATTGCACTATATTGATTTGGTTTTTTGGAATTTAATTCGCTATATTGATTAGGATTTTTGGAATTTAATGTGCTATATTGGTTTGGATTTTTGGAATTTAATGTGCTAAATTGGTTTGGATTTTTGTAATTTTACGGACAAATTAAATCCTATTTTATAGAAAGAGTATGTATTTCCAAAGGACTATAGATCAATATTTACTTGAATGGATGAATGAATCAGCGCGCAAACCGCTATTGTTGAGAGGGGCTCGTCAAGTAGGTAAAACATCAGCTGTCAAAAACATAGCGAAAAAATTCAGTCATTTTGTCGAAATAAATTTTGATGAATCCGACATCTACAAAGAAGTATTCCAAAAAGGAATGGACATTGGTCAAATTTGTGAGGAATTGGCCATAATCACCAAAAAGCCAATCGTACCTGGAAAAACACTTCTTTTCTTGGATGAGATACAAGCATGTCCGGAAGCCATTAGGCAGTTGCGGTATTTTTATGAAAAACTACCCAATTTACATGTAATTGCTGCTGGTTCTTTATTGGATTTTGCGCTTGCCGATTTTCCGTCGTTCGGAGTAGGTCGTGTACGTTCGCTATTTATGTACCCAATGTCGTTTCAAGAATTTCTTTTGGCCTTAGAAGAAAATTTAGTTTTAGACCATTTAAGCAATATTTCTGAATTCAATCCAATCTCTGAGGTAATACATGCTAAGTTGCTTCAACTTTATAAAAAGTTTTTAGTTGTTGGCGGTATGCCAGAAGCTGTAAGTGCCTTGGCACAAGGAAAATCCTTATTGCAGGTGCAACAAATATTGAACGATCTGGTGCTTTCCATTCAAGCAGATTTCGTGAAGTACAGCGCCCGAACACCGATTCATAGATTTACAGAAGTATTTCAAGCTCTAGTGCAACAAACCGGAAAAAAATTCACCTACAGCTATGATTCATCAACCTTAAATCATAAGCAAATTCGCGAAGTGATCGGATTGTTTATTAAGGCAGGATTGATTTATCCAGTTCATCACAGTGCCGCAAATGGCATTCCTCTTGGTGCTGAAATTAACGTCAAGAAAGTAAAATATCTCGTTTTTGATACCGGAATTTTTCAGCGCTTGCTAGGTCTTGATCTAGGTGCATTGCTGCTAGCGGATGATTTCACCGTAGTCAACAAAGGTAATATTGCTGAGTTGGGTGTGGGTTTAGAGTTGCTAAAAGCAGACAGTCTTTACAATCAACACCAATTGTATTATTGGCACAGGGAAGCAAAAAACAGCCAAGCGGAGGTTGATTTTATAGCGCAATTCAATGAACGCATAATTCCAATAGAAGTAAAATCAGGTACCAAAGGAAGCATGCAGAGCTTACATATATTTCTGGAGGAAAAGCATCTACCTTTCGGTTTGCGTTTGTCTCTCGAAAACTTTGGTCATATTGAAAAAGTCAAGATTATGCCTATTTACGCTGCATTTCTCATGAAAAATTTTATTCATAACGATTTCCCGCCAAGCTCGATACATCAGTCTAATGACTGACACTCGCTCTGACGGGAAAGTAAAATTAATGCAGAATCATTCTCCGCTTATTTCCTTTAATTTTCTATCTGCCACTCTCTTCACTCGCTCTCTTCTCTCTCCGCCGCAGGCACAATTCACTCTCGCTCTCCGCTCTCTCCGCTCTGATTCTCATTCTCCGCTCTCTCCCTTCTTCCTCAACAACCCATTAATCTCCTTCAAATACTCCACTTCCGTCTGCAATTGCTTGATTTTTGCCTGTTGCAAGCCAATTTTACGTTCCGCTTTTTGGAGTTCAGACAAGACTTTCCCAACACCACCGTATTTATCAGCCATTTCTTCCATGATCTCATCATGTGCAACCAATCCTTGACACTTCATCGCCAAGGGCTCCAAAAAGTTGTAGTTCAAGGTTTCTGAAATCGTCATTAAAAGGTTGGTGTCTATGGATTTTCGTTTGAAAATATCGTACACATTTTGACTGGTAATATTTATCCTTCGGGCAAACTCCGTTTTCTTCATTCCGGTCTCTTTTAACCGGTTTTGTATCATTTGCCCAATGTGCATTTCCATGCTACAAGTATCAAAATTTGTTGGGCTTTTTTGAAAGATTTAAAGTCAATATAATTGGTTGAAAATGTAAATTAAATTTTATAGTTTTGGATTGTGAAATAAATTAAGCCACCATCATAAACTTTAAACTGTAAAATTCATTGAATGAAGAGATACGATTTAGGGGAATTTAAGCCAAGTAATTTATAATTGTAAACGTCAGGAAAATTTATGATCAATCCAAACTTCGAATCTCTACTAAATGACCCAACAATAAAATTCACCATTATCTTAGGTTCGGGTTTTCATAGGCAGGCCTTGGGTTCAAATTCAATACTGAGCAATTGGGAGAAATTATTGAAGGAACAAGACCCAGAATTGGCATTAACAGGATTTTATCCATTGGATTTTGAGCAATTGATTGTTCGCCGCACCGGAAACCAGAAGGATGAAGAATCTCGCCAGAAGGCTGCTGGTGAAATGGAAAATCGAATTTCAGAAGAGATTTGTTTTGATTTGCAGTGCGCGCAAGAAAAGGCTTTAAAATTCAATAAAAAACGCTATCCAACCGGGATTTTCAACCCAATAAAAGTTTCCGATGTAGTTTCCTTGAATTTTGACACTACGGCAGAAACATTATGCTGTAAAGAGGCTAAGCAAAAAGAGTCCAAGTTAGAATATTCAAATTTTGAATCAAAAGAAAACGGCAACTTTGAAATACCGTTTTGGGAGGTTGGGTTCAAAAAAGAAGATAAAATCCGTTTTTGGTATCCGCATGGTTCCATTCATGATAAAGATACAATTACGCTCGGCACTCGTGAATATTCGAAGCGTTTTGAAACAATTGAGCGTCTGAGAAAGCACTCTAAATCAGACAAAGAAAATAAACCGACATCTTGGTATCATCAAATAACCCATAATCCAGTTTTAATATTAGGTGCTGATATGTCAAAGGATGAATGGGATATTTGGTTCGTATTAGTCAACCGAGAACGAAATTTTGCAAAAAACGAAAATCAGCAATATAAACATCCCATTTTCCAAATGCGTGAATGCGAATGTAAAAACGATGCCCAACACCAATGGTTTGAGCCACTTTTTACAGGGATTACATTCGACCAACAAT
>CANHJY010000129.1 GCA_947461185.1 Flavobacteriales bacterium | reverse complement strand
GCCACTAAAGCTGTGATAAAAATATTAAATCCGTTACTTGCAAAAAAACGAAATATTTAGACAGTGTTTTCAAAATGTTGCCGATACAAAGCGATGAATTACTTTAGCACAAAATTCAATTGTATCGATATTAGTTCAACCAACCTAAATCCTTATATTTGTTTTAGTTTTAATATGCAATTGTAAAATCGTTTTAAAACTAAATAACTACTAGTATAACATTTCACTTCTAATGATAGGTAAAACCATTTTAAATTACGAAATCAAATCCCTTATTGGGGAAGGTGGTATGGGTAATGTTTATCTTGCTGAACATACCCAAGTAAGCAGAAAAGTTGCCATTAAGGTGCTACTGCCACAATTCTTAAAAAACGAGGAAATCAAAACCCGTTTTAAAAACGAAGCGTCAACCTTAGCGCATTTACAACATCCAAATATTGTTGGTCTTTTCGATTATCTCGAAGACGAAACAGGTATGTACCTTATCATGGAATATGTTGAAGGTACAGAACTTAGTGATCACATTGCAAAAGTAACTGGTCCGATGCCGGAAAATGTGGCATTACCTATAATGACACAAGTCTTAAGCGCTTTCTCTTATGCACACGGAAAAGGAATTGTTCACAGAGATATAAAGCCTGCCAATATTCTTATTACAAAAGAGGGTGATGTTAAAATACTCGATTTTGGTATCGCCAGAATTCTTGGCGAAGGTAATTCGAATTTGACAAAAACAGGTACCCAAATGGGAACCGTTTATTATATGTCACCGGAACAAGTACAAGGTAAAAAAGTAGATATTCAATCGGATATTTATTCTTTAGGGGTTACCTTCTATCAAATGCTTACAGGTGCCAACCCATACAAGGATTTTAATACCGAGTATGAGGTATATTCTAGAATCGTAAAAGATGATTTGCCTCCAGCAAGTGAAACCTATCCAGGTGTTCCTCAATATTTGGAGACCATCTTAAATAAAGCTTTGCAAAAAGATCCTGCTGATCGTTTTCAAAATTGTGCTGAGTTTCTCAAAGCTATTGATGACAAAGCTCCGCAAAAGGTCAGTGAAAAAACTCAAATGCACTCGGCTAATGTCCCACCTGTTTCTAGTTCAACTAACACTGTTGATGAGTATCCAGGTTCGAATGGAAGCGCAATTTTCTCCTTAATACTTGCTTTAGTTTGTTTGTTAACTGCTTTTATTCCTACTTTTTCTCAAGGAAAGTTAGGGCCAAATCAATTGAATTTAATTGCTTCCTTATCTATATTCTTTGGTTTATTGTCCATTATTTTATCGCTCGTAGGCTTAAAGAATATTCGTACTAACAAATCAAGAGAAACAACTCGTGGTGTAGCTAAAACTGGTTTGATACTCGGGATTATAGGTGCTATTGCGTCTATCGCAGTAGGAAGCCTTTTCGTTTTTTCTTCGATTTTAGCGGATGCGGATGGAGATGGATTTCCAGATAAAAAAGATAATTGTCCAAATATTGCAGGAACTGTTGACGGTTGTAAGGATTCAGACGGTGATGGTGTAAAGGATAGCGATGACAATTGTATGGATATCAAAGGTGATAAAATGCACCATGGTTGTCCAGATACTGATGGCGATGGTGTTTACGACGATATTGATGCGTGTAAAATGGAAAAAGGAGATCCTAAGAACGATGGTTGCCCATTAAGTGATATTGATAACGATCAAGTTCCTGATGAATTGGATAATTGTGTAAGCGAATGGGGACCTGTAGAAAATAATGGATGCCCTTTATCTGGTAGCGCAGTGTTCTGGTTCGACTATAATGGTTCTCCGATGAATTACTTCGAATTTTATTCAGCTTTGAAAATTACGATTAATTCAAAATCGGCCTTCATTACGAGTTATAGTATGGTTCAACCGAATTGTGGGGATCAATTCTGCGCAACATTTGAAGGACTTGAACCAGGTAATCAATCTTATGCTGTTTATGATGAATACGGTAATCTTTTAACTACAGGTACAATAATGATATATTCCAATCAATGTACTGCTGAGCCAGTATATTATGGTTCCTATGATTAAACTAAAAATAAACAAATTATGAATGGTTTTAAACAATGTGCAAATGGTCATTTTTTCAAAGAAGATATAGCTTCTTGTCCATATTGTCCAAGCGGTCAGCAAGTTAGCTCTTCATCAGCATCCAACATGGATAAAACTATGGTTCCTGGCGGGGGAGGTATGGAAGATAAAACACAGGTATTTGGAGGTCAATCGACGACTTCGAATGCAGCAACGAGTGTTTTTGGTTCCAATTCCGGAGCACCAGCAGGTGGAGCACCCAGAGATTTAAATAGAACCTATATTGCTGGCGTTACGGATACGGTCGCTGCAGATGGCACACCCAACTTAGATGCAGCTCCAAGGGCAGCTAGAAAAATTGTTGGATGGATTCTATCCTATACACTAGACCCGATGGGTGTAGATTACAGAATTTATGAAGGTTCAAATACGATTGGAAGAGATCCTGAAAATACAATTACTGTAACCAAAGACCCAACGATTTCGGGTGAACATGTGAATATTTTGTATCGAAATGGTAAGTTTTACATCAAAGATAAAATGACAGCCAATGGGACCTATTTGAATGGTGAAGAGCTAGAGGTAGAGAAGGCATATGACCTTATTGATGGAGATTTACTTCGCTTTGGTAATACAGAATTCAAGTTTAAATCATACGAATAAATTAATAGTTTTTTATGATGCGATTTATGCTACACTATCGTATCCTTAGGATACTTACGCTGATTTTAATCCTTACATCACATGATAGTTTTTCCCAAAAAACGGAAGTTGATGTTGGCATGGTCAATACCGAAAAGTATCCCGAAATATCAGGTAATCTTTGGGTTAGAGATCCACAAGGTTTAGATTTAGAAAGTGTTAAGTTCATTGAGAATGATAAACCCGTTGCCGTTAGTTTTGGACAATTGAGTAAATCAGACTCACTAGCTACCAACAAGCAAATCGTTTTTTTAATTAAAAATGCCGAAGATGAGGCTGAGTATAACTGGTACAAATCTGTTCTCATTCAAGCCTTTAACAATGGTGTAATAAAATCCGGTGACCAGGTTGATGTTGTGGCATTTAGTTCTATGATTGAGGACCACATGCTATTTCCAAACACCTTTTCATTTACGGATAGTAAAAGTGAGCTGATCAAGAAAATTGATAATATTCGCAATCAACGAAGACTTGACAATAAAGGTAAAGTACAAACACATTTAGCAATTAATGAGGCTTTAGCCAAATTAGAAGCATTAAAAATTAAACTTCCAGGAGGCCTATTCGTGCTTTCTGATGATCATTCAATTTCGCCTGCTTTTACGGGTGAATCTCCAGGAACTCGTTCAAAGAGGTTGAACATTCCAATTTATGGTATTACTTATCGAAAAGCCGATGTTTTTTATGATATCGAAGAATTATGTCAACAAACATATGGACGTTATACCGCCACAGTTGAATCAACTGCAGCAGCCAATTCACTAGTTGAGTTTTTAAAGGAATTTGAAAAAAGACATGCTGGTGTTTATTATCCTTTTACCTACAATACCACTTTTGAAAAAGATGGCAAAAGTCATATTGTAAAAATTGATTCTAAGAAAGGCCAATCTGCCTTTGGACTATTAATCCCTTCTAAAACTTTTATGGAATGGGTGAAAGATAACTGGATTTTGTGCACAGTTATTCTTGTTGTATTGATTGTATTGCTGATTGTTTTACTCTTATTGAATAAAAACAACAAATTGAAAAAGCAACAACTTGAGGCTGAACGACAACGGCAAATTTCACAAATGGAAGAGCAGCAAGCGGTGGCAGATAGAAAAATGCAATTGCAGGATAATGAATTGAAAAGAATAAGAGATGAAGAGTTGAGAGCTGCACAAGAAGCTGAAAGACAAAAAAATCAAGCTGCACAGGAACAAGAAGATAAAAGACAATTACAAAAGATGATGGAGCGTGGAAATTTACCATGGTTCGAATATCGTTTTGGAACTGAATCCGGAAGCTATCAGATACAATCACCAAGGTTAAGCGTGGGAAGAGATGAATCCAATGTATGGAGAATCAATCATCCTACAGTTTCAAGAAAACATTTTCAGTTGAACTTTAAGGATTACGTTTACACTATTGCAGACGCAGGAAGTTCGAATGGACTTTTTGTCAATAATCATAAAATTAGTCAAGCTGAATTAAAACACGGTGATTGCATTCAAATAGGTGAAATCATGTTAACATTCCATATTTAATAATAAGCGCATGAAATATATAAATAGATCCTTAACGGATGTTGGAAGAGTAAGAAGTGCAAATGAAGATAGTTTGGGTGAATTCCAGACACCAAATGGTCATTTATTTGTCGTTTGTGATGGTATGGGGGGGCACGTTGGTGGTGCAACAGCATCGAGTAAAGCAGTAGAAAGTTTAATCGAGTTTTTCAATAAGGATACTTATGATAATCCGATTCAAGCACTTGATCATGCGCTTTCTTTTGCAAATGAGCAAATTTATGCAACAGCAATGATACAGCCCGAATTCAAGGGAATGGGAACAACTGCTGTTGTGGTTCTTGTAAGAAATGAAGAATGTTATATCGCACACGTTGGGGATTCAAGAATTTATTTGTTTTCAGATGGGAAATTATATCGCTTAACTAAGGACCATTCTTATGTTCAAACATTGGTTGATGCGAATATTATTGCTGATGAAGACGCAGAAAACCATCCAAATAAGAATCAAATTCTTCAAGCCTTAGGAATTGCTCCAGTTGTAAAGAGCACGGTTTGTTTATCACCGGTCCTTCCTAAAAAAGGTGATGTCTTTTTATTATGTTCTGATGGTTTGAACGGAATGGTTAATGACCGAGAAATGGAAAGGCTGATGAATGAAAACGGTCCAGAAGATTGGTCCCAAGTGCTCGTCAAAGCTGCGCTTGAGGCCGGTGGAAAGGATAACGTGACGGCATCGCTCATTGAAATAACAGAAAGTTCGCATCTCGATTCTTCTTTTGTGAATTTCAACCCAGTTTCTCCGGATCATTTGAATAGAACGAGAGAAGTAAATATCGAAGATTTAAATGCTAATTCTGCTAGTAAAAATGGAATGAATAAGTCTACGAAGCGGATGTATCTTTTCGCAGGATTAGGTTTTCTTTTAAGTGCGATTGCATTTTTAATCCTCTTTATCATTAAAAAACCAGAGGAAACAGAAAAGCAAGCAACTCCACCTGCAGCTAAGCCAATTCCTCAAAAGTCAGTTTTGATTTCAAAAGACTCTATTAATAAAGTGCTTGGTAATTGTGATACCATAGCGTTAATGGGGCTAAACAAGAAAAAAAGCGCATCCTTAAGCGATACACTTCGTAATGAGTGTGTTGGTTACATCAGTCAGGTAATTGTTGGGAAAGATTCTATGATTGCAGTAAGTATTATCAAAAATCAGACGGATAAAACCAATGCTCCGCTTCAACCTAAAAGTCTTACTAAAGATAGGTATGTGACTACCAGCAGTAAGGAATTCAATACAATGGAAGGAATTCTTAAACATTTTCAGAAAGATTGTCCAAATGTGAAAATGAAAGATATTATTGATTATACAGTTAAAAACAATAAAGATTTGAAGGATAAGAAATTAGAATTAGAAGCATCACAGATTCAACCAGATTGGAAAATTTTCTGTCCACCTTGTAGTCCGAAAAAACAATAGAAAAGCAATGCCATCCTATCACATCGTTAGAATTGGAAGAGCGAAAGACAATGATATCGTTCGCGCTGATGCATCTGTATCGAGAAATCACTGTGAAATCCATTACGATGAATATGATAATGCATTTTTGAAAGACTGCAATTCCACTAATGGCACTTTTGTAAATGGTAATAAAATAAACGGAACACTTCGTTTACACGTTAATGATATTGTACGCTTGGGTATAGATGTCCCGCTTCCATGGAATGAGTGGAGAAAT
>CANHJY010000128.1 GCA_947461185.1 Flavobacteriales bacterium | reverse complement strand
TCCATTTGCATAGTGATCAATAATAATTAAACAAAGTTCTTCGATTTGCTCTAGCAGCAGTTGAGCATTTTCTTGATTCATTTCTCCACCTGTTATTTCCTGTAATTCCTTTGTTGTTGGTTTTTCAATTTTTTGTTTTTTGTTTTTCAATGTTTATCACCCCTGTGTTTCTGGTCCGTGCTTCGGTTATTAGAAACGGGTATTCAATAGCCCATTTATTTGGTGCGTTTATTCAATTTTTTCAGTATTTTATTTTCAAAATGTACGATTTTCCCGTTGCGTGTCGATACGCTTATTTTCTGAAAACCATTTTTAGCAATGACATCTAGAAATCGTTGTTCAATGCTGATCTCATTTTTTTCATCAACTTCAAGCAAACATGGCTCGCCATCCTTAAAGCGAATGTTTAGTGAATTTATATCCCTACGTCTTATTAATTCCAAAATTTTTAATTCCGTTTCGGATAATAGTGATATTTCCTTCAAGTATGGCTTTGGTGACCATTCATTAATCAAACTTCGGTATGCTTGGGAAATACTGATGCAGAAGTATGGTTCAGAAACAAATTCAGCGAATTCCTTTTCTTTAGAAAGCAACTCTTGATGACGGTGCGAATCATAAATCATATAGTCCCCATCCTTGTTCACAATGCAGTGTATGGATTTTCTGAATATTACTGTAGCGATTACAGTTGACTTAAAAAGTGAAGGTCCATTTTCTTCTAATTCCGATAAAAGCTGTTCGACGGTCAACGTATCGTCATATTTTTTCTTCACCTCACCGAATAAGGTGAGTAAGGTTGTTGGATCAACAATGCTCAAATCAATTTTTGGCTCTAACAAATTTTCTTTAAGCGATTTAATTGTATGAAGACCTATTCCAAGAGACCGCATTTGTTGAATTAATTTAATCCAAATACTTTGAACGATATCATACTTTCGACGCATACCAGGACCTTTGACGATTGGTAAAATTCCTTGTTTATCCCAATAAGTTGCATCTCGAGGAGAAATATTAAGGTCGTTGATACTGTATTTTGATTCCAACAATTCGTCCAGTAGATTCGGAAACTCATCTGTAAATAGTGAATCTGTAAGAAGACCCAACTCCTCCTCGCTCATTAAAAAATTTTCCTCATTCATAATTAACAATATTGTAAATTTAATTATATTTGCAAATATAAACAATATTAAACAAATAATTTATGTCAAGAACAAAAAAAAATAATGACCCCTCACCACTAGCTAAGAAAATTTGTGCTTGTGGATGTGAAATTGAATTTCAACCAAAACGATCAGACCAGATTTATCTCAATTCTCAACATGCTGATTACGCCTATAATAATGGCAAGCGAAAAGAAAGATACGAGAGTGAAAAGTTAATCTCAAAAGCAATTAGATTAAATGACCGTATTGCCGAAAAGTTTTTCAAATGCTCTGAAAGTTTGCGTCCAAAAATAAACCTTGTTCTATTAAGAATGGAAGGGTTCCAAATTGATGCCTTTACTCGTGTCATTCAAAAGGAAGTTCTTGGGCAAGAATTTCAATTACTTCACTTGTACAATTTTGGCTTTAGAATATTCAACCAAGATAAAACAACAATGATCGAAATTCATAAACTATGACACCAAAATATACAATTGTCCCTGCCACTGAGCTCTTTGCAACAGAAATTGGCATTAGCGGAGCACCTCTTCCATCGAATGGTCCTGGAAGAAAAAACCCTTTGATAAAATACGTAATTGTTGGCGGTGTAATCGTGAGCGCATTCATTTTGGCCTATTATCTCCAAAAACATTCTATACCTAAAATAATCCGAAGAAAAAATGAAGACCGAACAAAATAAAAATACTGCTAAACGAACTTCATCCCCAACCGATCAGGCATTTCAAATAACGGCAACGGCAATTTTGTTGATTGCGGGCACTTGGTTAGTAATGAAAATAAGCAAAGAAATGCTTAAAGAACTCGAAGGGATGGGGCTTTAATCACTTAAATATTTCACTGACTACTTAATTTTCAAAAATTCTTCAGTATTTTCTTTCGATGCGAATTTAAATAGCATCATTTTAAGCAATTTACTTTTAGAAACTTTTATGAATTTAGGTTTACTATTGCCATCCGTAACGTATAACTCGAATTCACCATTCGAATTAGGCGAAATAATTTCATTAGTTATTAAATCAAATAAAACATCTTTTCCGTTCCAGTTTTTATTCCTTGAATAAAAATTAGAACTGTCTGATTTTGAATTGTATTCAATTACTATTGAAGGTTTGTTGGATCCCTCACAAGTTAGAGTCAACAAATTGAGATTTGAGGTCACTTTTACTGGATTAAATAATAACTTGACTCCATTTGTTAAATTCGTTACTGAGAAGGACTTGGATGTATCAACTGTAAATTCTTTTTGATTCATATCTGAGGACAAAAGCCATGATTCTTTTTTATTTTGAGCAAAAAGATATATAAAATCATTGTTATTAACGGTTACTTCCATATCTGAATAAGGATTTAATGCGTACCAACCTTTCGACTTATCACCTTGTTCTCCCTTAAAGCCCAAAGCAACCTCAATTTGACGTGCACATCGATTTTGAAATATCAACTTAGTTGATTGCTTTTTAATTGCAGTATCAATATCTGAACCAACGGAAAAGACTTCCATTCCATCAATATCTGGAATTGTGGTTTTAGCAGCACCCCTTGTTGCTCCACCTAAAACCCAATCGGAACGATCAACCTGTGGAATCATCGCATAGGCACAAATTACTTCGTTTGCTACATTTTTATATTTCAACCAGAAAAAACCATCTTTTCCAAAATCTGTTCCCCAACTATTCATTACCAAAAAGGCACCGCCTCCGACTTTGTCATCATAACCAATAATTAGCATACCATGATTCGAAGTAAATTCTCCAGTATGGAGACCATCCCAAATTCCTGAAAAGTGATAAGACATTGTACCCCAATATTCACCAGAATACATCTTCATTCCAACCATCACAGGTCTATTTCTGGCAATTGAATATTTTATATTTGCAGTTGCAATAGATAAATCCACATAATCATATAACTTATTGCTATATGATTTTGCATGTGCTAAATTCTCACAATTGTCAAAATATTCATAATCATAACTACAACCTTTAGATTTTATCAAGTTTACATTCGAAGAAAAAACACTTCCAGCAGAACAATCATAGAGCTTATCGTAGGGTCTGACACGATTATATAAGTTCATAGCTGAAAAAGGGTTTACATCCAAAGTTCCGTTCTCAATTCGCTTAACAATGGTTAAACCCGCATAAGCAGTCGCCCAGGAAATACACGAAGGTGTAGAACCTTGATTGCCAATTTCAGGAGCAAAAACTATAAGAGAATTGCTCGAAGGTAAATTATCTCCACCACGTGTAATGGGATAATCATATTTGACCTTTCTATTTTCCAAGGCTGTATCAATAATTCCACCTCCAACTCTTTGAGAAAAAGCACTTGAAAGTGAAAGTAAAATTGAAATTTGTATTATATTATTAGTTAAATAAAATTTCAAGTGTTACAATTTGAAATTTAAACCAAAAAATAAACCAGGTTTGAATTTATTTTTGAATAAAACAGAAGGATCTGGATTAAAACCTGAAAATTCATTTGGCCTCACAAATGCCCTATTTAATGCATAATCTTCTTTTAATACTTTTTGTTGCGAAAACACGAATCCTGCATTGAGACTAACAAATGGAAAACTTTTAAAACTCATTCCTCCTCCTAACATAAAATTAAGCTTCCAATCGGCATTATCTGAACTATTTAGACCAGAAATTGCCATACCTATAACAGCATTCGGAGATATAAAGCGATTTTTAGTAGGTAAATCAAAAAGTAACTTCGTACCAATTGCCAATTGCATTGCTTTGGATGTACCATTAGTCACCAAAATTGAATCTGGAATATCCGCCCAAGAATCACCAGGAATTTCTTGAACTATGTATTCATTTATTCCTCCTAAAGGTAATACATAATCAACTCCAAGAGACCAACTCGGAAAATATTCTTGTTTTATCGCTAAACTTACAAATTTTGAAAAATCAATTTTCGAATTTTGAGAATCTACCTCATCTTCAGAAAGCTGTTTTTCCTTAAAAACAATTAAGAAATCATTACTTGAAAACTTATCACCATATTCAGAATATGCTTTTGCTAAAAAACGATGTTCAATGGAAAAAGAGGCATTTTCCACATCTGAAATCACTTCTGAAAGATCATATGGTTTTAACTCACCTTCCTCCGTAAGACAAATACTTGAAAATTTCTGATAGTTACCATCTACTTTATCTATTTCTTCCCAAATCGGATCATCTATATCCAACAAATCGGATTCTGTCATAGAATTTAACTCATCATAAAGTTCTTTCAAATGAGCATTCGACTCCTCCATATCCAAATCAAAAGTTTGAATGGAATTCATTTTCAATTTAGCTAGAATCTCTTCTTTGCTAAGATTTTTCGCATATTTCACCTTGATTGTATTCTCAAAAGACGTATATGTCTTCATCATTTGAGTCATCGTTTGATGCATTTCTGATAAAATATCTGAACATCTTTTCTGAGTTTCTGCTTTTTGTTTATCAACACCTCGCGACGGAGCTAATGGATTTGGTGGATTACTCCCCAAACTTGTCAGTAAACTAAACGCAGGACCTCCCAATCCAGAAAATGTTCCTAGAATTGCTTTGAATGGAGACTCTTTGGTTTCTAATTTAACTTCATGATTTAAAATAGCCACATCGTAAATAAAATTGTTTACATTCAACACTTTAAATGTAACCACATCATTTTGAGTCAGTTTAATTTCATCAAGTTGTTGCTTTTTCTGTGTACCTTTAACCCAGTTACAACTGTAATAAGTTAATTTGTCATTGAGTTTATCGTATTCAATTAAATAATTTTTTTGCGCTACTAATTGAAAAGCTCCTTGCAATATGAATAGAAATAATATTTTTTTCATTTTTATAAATTAATGTTAATACCTACAAAATAACCTGGACTAAAGGTCTTTTCTACAATGGAATCAATTGATTCTACAGAAAAAGATTTAACATAGGTTTTTCCCAATTCAAATCCATTTTTCAAACGTGTGTTTTGACACAATGAAATACCTGAAGAAATTGAAATAAAAGGAAACTTTTTAAATTTCAAGCCAGCGCCCAGCAAAAAGTTAACCGGTTTATTTATGCTATACCCCGAACCAAGAAAACCAATTGAAACACCAAACATGGCTTGGGGAATTAGCTGGCCATTTGTCTGAAAATTGTACATAAGATTCGTGCCTAATGTAAATCGAGTGGATGCTACAGATGTTCCTGAAACTATTTTTAACGAATCATATCCTAATTCTTCCACTGCGTATGAATTGAAACCTTTGAAAGGGCTAACAATTACTAATCCTGAAGACCATGAAAAATTTGATGGAGATTGAACAGATAAAGAAACATTGTGATCTTGTAAAACATTATCAAATTCATAATTTTCAACTGCTTCTTTGTGACTTCTAAAATGAATGGTATAATTCATCAAGCCATCTTCATCCAAATCGTCTAATCTTCCTCCTCCATAGCTTTCTTCATATCCAATTATTGCAGTGCTTTCTGATGAAAAACTCGAAGATTCAACCAATTCTAATAAATCATTTGCTTTATTTGGACTAGCTAATGTATTTTCTACTTCTTCATTCAAAGAGGAAAAAAGACTATCTAATTCATATCTTTCACTGCTGAAAATCAATGAATCTTTTTCAAGAAATGCAAATTGAGCGTTTAATTTTCTTAACTCAGTGTTGTAGTCTGTTTTATTAAAAGATGCTACCGCCACTTTCAACTGATTACAAATTTGATCTTTCGTTAATTCGGTTGAATAAACATTTGCTATTGCTTTATTATACTGCGCCAACATGCCATAGGTCTTCTTTAGTGAGGTATGAAATTCAGCTAAAGCACTTAAGCTCAACTGCCGTGCCTC
>CANHJY010000127.1 GCA_947461185.1 Flavobacteriales bacterium | reverse complement strand
TCCCAAAATGATGCTGAAAAATTAGACAATTGTTCTTTTTTACCATCTTTACACCATATGAGATTCCCATTGAGATCTTCATATGCAATAAAGCCTCTACCTGCCTTGTATTTATTCATAAAGAAAGGCTCTACATCGAGAAAATTTCCTTTTTCAAAAAGCGCAAAAGTTCTGGTCGTAGGATCATTAAAGCACAGTATATCGCACCCTACCTTAAAGTCTATATTTCCATTCCAAACCCCTAAATCGTAAATTTGTCCTTGCCAAAAGATTTTATAAAAATCGCCATTGTCCTTGAAAGCAATAATGTTATCACCTATTGCTGTCGGCATGTAAAGATCACCGGTGACCTGATATATTTGTGTGATTTTGTTATTCCAATATACATTGACTGAATTATATCGTGTGTCTTCAAAAACGATCAAGCTATCTGTAACAACATAATTTCTTGCAAAATAGGTTAGTGTTTTTAGCTCTCCATTATCCCAACAATTTAATGTTGGTCCGATATTGTATGCCAATAAATGATCCGAAACTTGATATTCGACAGTCATAGGCGTTACATCTATCCGGTTTTCTCCATCATAAACCCTCAAATTTCCTCTGGTATCTATGTATGCTACCAGTTCATCACCTGCTTTAAACTCTCTTATTTCTTGAAATTCTATTTGATGAAAATTATCATCTTTAAATGATCGGAAGTAATTGTTAAAATCCTTAAAGGGAACGACGTTTTGACCAAAAACAATTAGAGGACAAAACAATAAAAATTGAAAAATATTTTTCATCAAGGAAAGTTAACAATTTTTAAGCCATCAACAAAATTCACACAACCAAGAAATTTGCAAATAATTACTAAGGAAAAGTAAGTAATTTTGTATCAAAACTATACAATATGAAAAATATTGCAATTGTATTTATTTCAATGCTGTCATTGCAGGGTTTCGGACAACGAAAAATTGACTTTATTGAATACGATTTACCAAATGGTATACACGTGATTCTGCATGAAGATAAAACTACACCTATTGTAGCGGTTTCTGTTTTGTATCATGTCGGTTCAAAAAATGAAACCCCTGACAGAACAGGCTTTGCACATTTCTTCGAGCATCTTTTATTTGAAGGCTCAACGAATATTGGGAGGGGTGAATACAGTGAAATTGTTGAAAGAAATGGTGGAGCATTAAATGCAAACACATCCCAAGACAGAACCTATTATTACGAAATTTTACCTTCAAACCAACTTGAATTAGGGTTGTGGTTAGAAAGTGAGCGCATGTTGCATGCAAAAGTTGATATAACAGGTATTGAGACGCAGCGGAGTGTAGTTAAGGAGGAAAAGCGTCAGCGCATTGACAACAGACCATATGCTTCATTTACAAGTGAAATATTTAAGCGCATGTTCTCCAATCATCCCTACAATTGGGTGCCTATAGGAAGTATGGAACACCTAGATGCCGCTCAGGAATCAGATTACGTGAATTTTTACAGAACATTTTACGTTCCTCAAAATGCAACTATTTCAATTGCAGGAGATATCAATGTGTTACAAGCTAAAAATTGGATCAATCAGTATTTTGGTTCAATTCCATCGGGACAGGCCATAAATCTGTATCGAGATTATGAAAATCTAGAGGATAGCCTTTTTGAAAAAACCTATGGTATTTCTAAATCGAAATTTTATTCAGAAGATTTCATGAATAGTTCAGATCCAGCGGCTAAAAAAATAATTGGTAATTTATCTAAAAAACCAATTGCGATTCCAAGGACTGAAAAAGACTTTTCACAACTTAGTGGATTAATTACCGATACTATTTATGATAACATTCAATCGCCTGGTATTTTCATGGGATTTAAATTCCCTGACCAAAACCATCCTGATAGTTACGCACTTGATATGATGAATGAAGTACTTTCAGGAGGATCTAGTTCTAGAATAAATAAGTCGCTTGTTGAGAAAATGGAATTGGCCACTTTTGCGTATGCATTCAATTACGGGCTAGAGGATGCAGGCGCAGGTTTGTTTGCCGCTATTGCTAGTCAAGATGTAGAACTGAGTGATATTCAAATTGCATTTGACGAACAGATTAAACAAATACAGGCTGAATTAATTTCTGACGAAGAATTTCAAAAAATTAGAAATCAATATGAGAATAATTTAGTTAGTTCCAATTCATCAGTCGCTGGTGTAGCTGAAAATTTAGCGGATAATTATGTTTATTTCGGAAACACGGATCGCGTGAATATTTTACTTGATAATTACCTAAAAGTGACAAAAGAAGATATTCAGCGCGTTGCTCAGAAGTATTTAACCTTGGATAAAAGGGTGGTTTTATATTATTTACCTAAACAATAAAAAGAAAATGAAAAATATTCTTTTAATTTTATTTCTAGTGCCACTTGTTCTTCTGGGGCAAATTGATCGATCAAAAAAACCTGAAGCTCAAACGGCAGCGACAATCAATATTAAGGATTCAGAAGTATTTACATTGAGTAATGGATTAACCGTTATTCTTTCTGAAAACCATAAACTTCCTAGAGTTTCTTTCGACTTAGTAATGAGTGGGACACCGCAAGTTGAAGGCGAAAAGGCGGGATTGTCTGACATGGTTTCATCTTTACTGTTAAATGGCACAACTAATCGTTCGAAAGATCAAATTGACAGTGAGATTGATTTTATTGGGGCCTCTTTGGATGCAAGTGAAAATTCAATTTCTATGTCTTGTCTTACTAAGCATATGGACAAGGGCCTTGACATCATGTTAGATGTTTTGAAAAATGTAAATTTTCCTGAATCTGAATTTGAACGTGTTAAAAAATTGATGGCTTCTCAATTGATTAATACAAAGTCTGATCCTGATGGAATGGCTTCTAATGTCGAGTTTAAGGTAAATTTCCCGAATCATCCCTTGGGCGACATCATGACAGAAACATCACTAAATGCTATTACAAGACAAGATTTAGTGGATTATTACAATTCTATTTTTACACCGAACAAAGCATACCTTGTTATAGTCGGAGATATAAACATTGAAAAGGCCTCTGAAGTGACCCAAAAATATTTTGAAAATTGGTCTGGAAATTCTGCCATTAAAACGGCCATTGGTAAAGGAGCATTTCATAGCGGCAACCAAGTATATTTCGTTAAAAAACAAGGAGCGGTTCAATCTGCTATTCGAATTACATTTCCAATTGACATGAGAACTGGGGATACCAATCAAGTTGCTTTAACCGTTATGAATAATTTGTTGGGTGGACGCGGATTTGGAACTAGATTGATGCAAAATCTAAGAGAGGATAAGGCATACACCTACGGTTGTTATTCCAATCTAAATATTACGGAAAATGGTTCATGGGCTTCTTTATATGGTAATTTTAGAAATGAAGTGACTGATTCAGCCATAAACGAGATACTTTATGAAATTCAAAGAATTTCTGAAAATCCTGTTTCAGCTGAAGAACTTGATTTAACGAAATCAACAATGAATGGAAGCTTTTCAAGATCTTTAGAAAACCCACAAACCATCGCACGATTTGCTTTGAACATTATCAGATATAATTTAGATAAAGAATATTACAAGAACTATCTTAAAAAATTAGAGCGCGTTAGTGTAGCAAATATTCAAGAAATGGCGAATAAATATTTCACCTTTCAAAATGCAAATATTATCGTAGTAGGTTCTGAAGATATTCTTGATAACTTAAAAAAGTTTGACAGCGATGGTAATGTTACTATTCTTGATGCTTTTGGATCTCCTCTAGAAGAAATTTTACCTGCTGATATAAGTGCAGAAGATTTAATCAATAATTACATCCTTAAAGTAACTAATTCGGCAAATTTAAAAGAAGCAAGCAAAAAAATTAAGAAAATTAAATCAGTTAGTCAAAAAGCAATAATGACGAATGAACAATTTCCTTTTCCAATAAACATGACAGAATTATGGGTCTCCCCAAATAAGTTAGGCCGAAAAGTAGAAGCACAAGGAATGGTATTCGAAAAATTTTATTTTGATGGCAAAGGGGGAGCAATAAATGTTCAGGGCAAGAGCATCAATTTAACGGAAGATGAGATTTCAACCTACGCTAAAAACGAGGGTTTATTTCCAGAGGCGAACTATCAAAAAAATGGAATGATGACTGAAATACTTGGAATTGAAAAGGTAAACAATATCCCTTGTTATGTATTAAAGACTAACACTGGAAATTCGGAAAAATTCGATTATTTCGGAGTTGAAGGCTTTTTAAAAATAAAAACTATTGAAATTGAAAGTAAAGATGGAGAGACAGTCGAATCAATTACAAGCTATTCAGATTATAAAGAAGTAGAAGGTTTGTTTTTACCCCATTCAAAAATTATTTCAGCAGGCGGTATGACATTTTCAGGAACTTCGACATTTTCATTAAATGGTAAGGAAAAAATTGAAGAATTTATGACAAAATAATTATCCCTGACAATTTGTTTTAAAAGACTTACTGCAACTGTTTTAAGATCAATATTCGGAGAATATTTGCAATTTCATCAAATATAAATCTCGAGTTAATGCCTTTAAATAGATCATCACTTTTCTTGGAAGTAATTGAGGGGTTATCAAAGAATCCTCACATTGGAGATGGCAACATTCATAAAATGGCCAGAGAAATTCTCCACAAATCTTCACATTTTCTTAAACTTGAAAGGGTTAATATATGGTTAACCAATGAAAATGATCAATTCATGAATTGCCTTCTGGCTTATCAGCGCAATGCGGATAAATATTATCAAGAACCTCCGTTGGAGAAGACTTCATGCCCTAAGTATTTTGCCCACATCAGTAAAAATGAATTCATCATTAGTAATAATTCACAAAAGGAACATTGCATGGAGGAATTATTGCATAATTATCTCATTCCAAACGACATCTGCGCAATGATAGAAGTACCCATAATTATGGGTGGCAAACTTAGGGGGATAATTTGTTTTGAAAATACTTCTGAAACCCGAAATTGGACTAATGACGAACAACATTTTGGAATCGCACTTGCCCATTTAATAACATTAACATTAGAAAATGAAGAGAAAAATAAATACCGCGAAGAGCTTGAAAAAGTAGTTAAAGAAAAGTCCTTACTTCTCAATGAGATGAATCATCGCTTAAAGAACAATCTCACCATTATTAATGCTTTAATTAAATCGGAACTCAACAAAGCCAAAGATGCTTATCACAAGGCTTTGTTTATGAATCTTACTAATAAAACATTTACCTTATCAAGTTTACTCGATTTTACAATTGAAAGCAATGGTGATAATACTGTTGATTTAAAATTATTCACTACCAAATTATTTAAAAATATAAACGAAACTTATGGTTTTGAATTAAATGTGAAGTCTATTCTTAATTTATCTGAAGTTCAAATAAAAGAGGCTAAAGCCATGCCGTGTGCCTTAATTTTGAATGAAATTTTAGTAAATTGCTACAAACATGCCTTCAAAAAAAATAGAGAAAACCTAATTGAAATTTCGCTGAATCAAAATAAAGACGGAGTGATAAAAATCTCCTTTAAAGACAATGGTTCAGGAATTCCAAAAATATTGAAAAATAGAGGAATGGGTATTGATTCCATCGAGGGTCTTAGCGACCAAATTGATGCAATTCTCGGAATTGAATCTTCAAGTAATGGAACAAAAATTACCTTAGAGATTGCTTAATCCGCTTTTAATATTTTTCTAATCTCACTTTTACCATCGTATTTAATTTCAACTAGATAAATACCATTATCACCATAGAAATGGATTTGTTGCTTTTGATTCACGATTGCATCTTGCTGAAAACACAACTTCCCGAAAACATCATAAATCGCAATTGATTTTTCACCGACATAATTTCCAAAATCGATATAAAGAATTTTGTTAAACGGATTCGGATACAACATAATTTCGTTCCAATTAATTGACGAATTAATACCAACATTCGAAACATTCACACAATCAGAAGTATCTGTACAATTGGCATCTGATACAATTACAGCATAATTTCCATTTAATGTTGCAGTGAAATTCTGTGCATTTGAATTTTGTAAAACATTGTTTAG
>CANHJY010000126.1 GCA_947461185.1 Flavobacteriales bacterium | reverse complement strand
TACAATAGCCTTACAACCTTTTTCAATAGCTTGATTAACAAATTGATGCCCATCGACTTGTGTTCCTCGAATTGCAATGAAAAGTGTATGCTCGTTGGCTTGTCTCGAATCTGCTGTCAGATTGGAAATACCTATATCCAAATTACCGATTGTCGTTTTAACAATGCAATCCGCTAATATTTCAGATAATACGCTTTCCATCAATTTAAAGTCAATTCAATTAATCCACCTGCATAAACTTGAGTTCCAGCTGGAATTGATTGTTTCACAACCTTACCAAAACCAGCGATTTGAGCCACCATTCCCCTAGACTCAATTATATAAACTGCATCCTTAGCTGTCAGCCCAATTAAATCAGGCACCGTATTTTCACCAAGTTCCTTTCTTTTAAGGGTAACTTTTGTAGAATCAACAACAGGTTTTAGCCATTCATCATCCTCTGTTATTGCGTACTTAACACCGAGGAAATCGAATGCGTTTATAAAGTCATATTTGTTACCATTCAAAACTTGTGGAATACTAAGCACTTTATATTTTGATTCATTTATTGCTGCATGATATTTCAGTTTAGAGGCAAATACTTTATTAGCAATGGCCGCAAAAACGGTTCCCGACACTTTAGCTCCATAAATATCCTTGGAGGGAGCAGAAATAACGACTATGCAAGAATATATGGGTTCATTAGCTGGAAAATATCCAACAAAAGACGCCTGATAAACCTCTTTACCTTTCCCACCATACTTATTGTTATCCGATAGTATTTCAGCTGTTCCTGTTTTACCAGCAATAGTGAATTGTGATGAAGTTAATTCAGAGCCTGTACCACCGTTTTTCATTACCCCTTCTAAGCATCCTTTCAAAAGTGCTAGGGTTTTATCAGAACAAATTTTTTCTTTTATGACATAGGGTTCGAAAGACTTAATAACCTCACCACTTCGTCTAATTTCCTTAACAAAAAGTGGTCTTACAAATTTCCCATTATTGGCAACGGCATTAAAGAATGCTAAAGTTTGAAGTGGGGTTTGTTGAACCTCATATCCAATTGCCATTGAAGCTAACGATGTACCGTACCAATTAGAAGAACCTGGTTTATAAACAGTAGGTGTTGGTTCCCCGACTAATTCAATTCCTAAAGACTCCGTAAGTCCAAATTGTTCCAGTCTTTTAACAAATTGTTCCGGCTCTTTGCGATAAGCATTATGTATTACTTGGGAAATAACATTTGAAGACTTCTCAAACGCCCTCTGAATTGTAATTTTGCCATAACCAGGTTCATAGGCATCCTTAATTTCAATATTATAGAATTTATATTTTCCGTATGCATTAACCGTATCCGTAAGGGTAATTTTTTCATCCTCTAATGCCGCCATTAAAGAGGCAAGCTTAAATGTTGACCCAGGAACTTCTTTGCGACCGATTGCGTAATTGAGTTCTTCAACATAATTACCTTCTTCATTGATTGTCAAATTCGAGATTGCTTTTACAAAACCCGTTTTAACGTCCATTACTACAACACATCCTTTTTTCGCACCTTGAGCTCTAAGTTGCCTTTCTAATTCGGAATCTGCAACTTCTTGAATTCCTTTATCAATAGAAGTTATAACATCGGCTCCTTCAACTGCCTCCTTAACAATTTGACCTGTTTTGCGCCAACCAGTAGCAATTTTTTGCTCCATTTCAATTCCATTTTCCCCAGCAAGATATTCGTTGTAAGCACCTTCAATTCCAACCCTTAATTCACCATCCTTGTTATTGCGGTAATATCCCAAAGTTCTTCTCATCATATTTCCATGTGGGAACTTTCTAATGAGCTTTTCATCTGTATCAATTATCCCTCCTTTAAGCCTTCCTAGTCTAAAAATGGGCAACTTTTGAATATTTTTTCTTTCCTCATTAGTCACCTTACTTCTAATTAGCAAATAACGATTTTCCCTTTTTCTAGCCGTTCTAATCATTAATTCATATTCCTTGGCAGTTTTTTCAGGATAGAGGTTTGCAAGACCTTTAGCTAAATCAGACACTTCAGCATCAAAAACCTTTTGAGAAGGCACTGTTGCATCCATATGAATGTCATAAAATGTAACTGTGGTAACCAGTGGAGTAAAATTCGCATCCAAAATTTCGCCACGTCTAGGTATTCTCTCTACTTTACGAATTGGCAATCTTTCATCAGTGCTAGAAAAAAGATCTTTCCTCCCTTCCATTTGAATCATCACTGTTTTCACAATTACAGTTATCATGATTACTAAAAAAAGGAAGTAAATCAAATATGCTTTCCAGAAAACATCCTTTCTAGTTGTCATTATTAATTGTATTACTTTTTATTCTAATTACTTTGGTGTTATTTTCTGATTCCTCTAACCCCACTTCACCGAGTTTATCAACCAGTTTAAAACGTCTTGTTTCCTCTTCCAATTTTGCTTTAGACTCCACATAATCCGCCATGAGCTCATCCACCTTTCCTTGCGTTTTTTCCACATCTTTCGTGAGCTGCTTTCCATAATATCCTTTACCAATGACCAAAAGCAACAAAAACATTATGAAGAAAATAAAACTCAAGTTATTGAGGACAAATTCTTTGGTCAAGAAATCACCGTTCAAAATTTGAGCTACGGCAGTTGGTTGAGATGTAGGCTTCGAAGATTTGGGCTTTTTAGTTTTTTGCCCTTCCTTCTTCTTAAGCTTTTCCAATTCCTCCTTCTCTATGTATATATTATCACTCATTTCTAAAAGCAATTCTTAGTTTAGCACTCCTAGATCTGGTATTCAATTCAATTTCTTTCTCTGAAGGCGAAATAGGATGCCTATTCAATTCCGTAAATGGCTTTAATACATTACCAAAAAAGTCCTTTGTTATTTCCCCATTCAACGATCCTCTTTTCATGAAATTTTTAACCAATCTATCCTCAAGTGAGTGGTATGAAATAACCACTAAGCGACCTCCGGGCTTCAAGCAATCAGCGGTTTGAATTAAAAAATCTGACAGCACCTCAAGCTCTTTATTAACCTCCATTCGTATTGCTTGAAAAAGCAGCGCATAAAATTTATTTTGCTTGAGTTTTGGGGCACATGACTCCACTACACTCATCAACTCACTTGTGGATTCTATTTTTTTTGAAGACCTATATTGCGCAATTTTTGCTGCTACTTTAAAGGCATTCTTAAGTTCACCATACTTTTTCAAAACAAGAGCGAGTTCTTGTTCAGGATATTCATTAACCACATCCAAAGCGCTGATAGTCGCATTGGTGTTCATACGCATATCTAAAGGCGCGTCATAACGTATTGAAAAACCCCTATAATCGGCATCAAATTGATGTGATGAAACACCTAAATCAGCCAGTATACCATCAACTTGGCTAATTCCTAATTGTCTTAATTGATTTTTTAAAAAAGAGAAATTTGAAGGAATAAAATGAAAATTGGGTGCTTTCCATGCATTCTCTTTTGCTTCAGGATCCTGGTCGAAAGCGATTAATTGCCCTTTACTATTTAACCTTGAAAAAATGGCTTTTGAATGTCCACCACCACCAAAGGTAACATCGATATATATTCCATTAGGATCAATTGCCAATCCATCAAGGCATTCATTGAGCATTACGGGATTATGGTAAACAGTTTTATTCTCCATCATTAATATCACCCATTACTTCATCCGCCAAATCAGCGAAATCGGTCATGTTGTCTTCGATCATTTCGAAGTACTTGGCTTTATCCCAGATTTCAATTCTGTCGTTGTACGCAATAAGCATCACATCTTGATCAAGCCCCACACGCAGCATGTGGGTAACAGGAACAAGTATACGAGCTGCGTTATCCAAAGAAATTTGCTTTGCCCCTTGATGAAACAAGCGATAAAACATCCTATTCTTTGGCTTAAAGAGATTCATTTTAGAAAGCTTATCACTAATTCGCTCCCAATCTGGAAGCGGATAAAGTGTGAGACAATCTTCAAACCCTTTATTCAACATGAAATCTCGTTGAGATGAAACAGGCAATTGCTTCCGTAATCCTGACGGAAACAAAAACCGACCTTTCGAGTCGAGCCTTACTTCAAATTCTCCAACTAAGCCTGCCATGACGCTAATAATGGGTAAAAATAATGGTTTTTTTACCACTTTTTACCACAAGTTTTATTTTGTTAATAAATTCTAACGAATAAAGTGTTAAATGGTTTCATTCTGCTATTTAAATTTATGCATAAATAGCCTATTTACCAATAGAAATAAAGGATGTGGGTATTTGTGGGAATTTAAATCTTAAAACGAATTAAGAATACATATTAACATCCATTTCTAGCTTTAAATAAAATGAGACATAAAACTTTCCAATCAACTTATGCCGATATTTAATTACTAGATTTGCCCAAGAAAATGTTCAAAGAATTTAAAAACTGGATCTTACTCATCCTACTCTCTCTGATTTGGGGTAGTTCATTCATCCTTATGAATAAGGGTATGTATACCTCAAATAATGAAAAGATTTTTTCCTTCGAGCAAGTAGGCGCTCTAAGAATGCTTATAGCAGCATTAGTTTTGAGCCCTTTCGCTTTTAAAGCGTTAAAAAAAATAAAAGACAAAAAAATACTATCTGGCGTTCTAATAGTCGGGGTTTCTGGAAATTTTATACCTGCGTTTTTATTCCCATTTGCTCAAACTGGATTGACATCTGGATTTGCAGGAATGCTCAATAGTTTCACCCCAATTTTCACAGTGATCATCGGCTTCATTGTTTTTGGAAATAAACTTGGTAAATCGCAAATTATCGGGATGTTTATTGGCACAATTGGGATATTCCTTCTCATGTATTCAGGAAGTCAGGTAGCATTAACCGGAAACTGGACACATATCGCAGCAATATTAATAGCCACACTCCTGTATGCAATCAGTGTGAACACTATAAAATACAAACTTTCTAATCTGAAAGCCATAGAGGTATCTTCTTTAGCCTTTTTCCTATTGCTCATCCCGTCGATTATTGCCATTTTCTCAACTAACACGCATTTGACGCTTCAAGACAATCCAAATGCATTAAACGGCTTGGTATTTATTGGAATTCTCTCCATACTTGGCACAGCGTTAGCGGTTATCCTTTTCAATGAGCTTATTAAAAATTCATCCACAGTATTCGCGAGCAGCGTTACCTATTTCATTCCGGTAGTCGCAGTATCAATTGGGTTATTTTTCAAGGAAACACTTTCTTTTTGGCAAATAGGATCAATGCTCATTGTATTATTTGGTGTATTTTTTATAAATCTTTGGGATTCCATCAAAGCGAAGTACACTGCAATAAAATAATCACTTGGTTTCTTGTATGATCCGGATTTTTCACTAACTTTGTCGTCCATTTTTAATTTTATTCATTAAATAATAGCTATATGTACGCAATTGTAGAAATAGCAGGGCAGCAATTTAAAGTGCAAAAAGACCAAAAAATCTATGTGCACCGTTTGTCATCAGAAATTGGGTCAAAAGTTAATTTTGACAAAGTTCTTTTGGCAGAAAAGGATGGCAAGATTCAAGTTGGCGCCCCAGCTATATCCGGTGCAAGTGTCACCGCAGAAGTTACTGGTCATGTTAAAGGTGACAAAGTAATTGTTTTTAGAAAGAAACGTCGTAAAGGTTACGTGAAGAAAAACGGTCATCGTCAATCTTTTACAGCATTGAGTATAACAGATATTAAACTTTAATATTAATTTTTCCCTCGGGATTAAATCTATAATAAAATGGCACACAAGAAAGGAGTCGGTAGTTCGAAAAACGGTCGCGAGTCTCACAGTAAGAGACTTGGGGTTAAGATTTTTGGTGGACAAGCTGCAATTGCTGGAAACATTATTGTACGTCAAAGAGGAACCCAACATCACCCAGGAGATAATGTAGGAATTGGTAAGGATCATACTTTATATGCTTTGTCTGATGGTGTTGTTGCATTTAGAAAGAAAAAAGACAATAAATCTTTTGTTTCTATTGTTCCATTTGCTACAGAGGCATAATTGATTTTAGAATCTTCATGAAGGCGGGCATTAGTTCGCCTTTTTTTATGCCTTATTCACACCCTTTTCCTCTCCAAATTATTAACTTCG
>CANHJY010000125.1 GCA_947461185.1 Flavobacteriales bacterium | reverse complement strand
GGATTTTGATAGCTCGTGGGTGAGCCATTTGGGGGCAATTGTCCCGGAGGTGCCATTCCGGTATTTCCATTACAGGTTCCGTTCCAGTTACAGGCTACTGGACCCAACGTATTACCATTAATTCCGGCGCAGGCTTGGGCAAGAGATGCATTTGGCATGGACCACATGATCCAGTCAAAACATCCACCACTGGGTCCAATAATTGACCATGCAAGTGTACCACTTGAAATTACGTTTATGGTAATAAATGTAGAGCTGGTTTCACCACTTAATAAACAACCAGAATTGAATCCAGCTGGATTAATAGAAGGATTGGAAACACTACCCGCTGTAAAATCAATTACATTGGTAGCTGGATTATTAGGTGCAATAGGGAATGAAGGCGTTGTGCAACCAGGCACAGCCTCGGAACAATCATTCGGTTGCGAAAAAGCGAAACCTGAACAAAGAATGAATAATATAAAAAGTAATCTTTTCATCCTTTATTATTGTTTATCACAACCAGGAAAAGGGTAAGGATTAATGGTATCAATACCATAGGTGCCAATTTGTATGCATCTTACCTTATCGGATGAGGCATTGAACCATGAAGTGAACTGTTCTTCTGAAAGTTGATCAATCTGCTTGGTTAATATAAATGCACGTTGTGAATAATAATCCAATCTAACAACTTTAATACTAGGATTTTGTCTCATTTCAGCTTCCAATGCAACCATTTCATTTTGATCTTGTAATTCTATCATGCATTGCGCAAAAAGAGTTACTTCTTCTGTTGCTAAATTTTGTGCCTTTGCAAAAGATACTGATATAAAAAGCGCAGTAAAGATTAATATCGTTTTCATGTATAGTTTATTTAGAGTTTAAGACGACCTTCCATGTAAGAAGTTGCCTCAACAATTATAAAATTAATATAAATAACGAAATAATTAGAGCTTTAAACTCCGATTCTAATCTAGAAATTTGAATTTTTTTCCAGGATATATTGCTGTATCCCCTAATTCTTCCTCAATTCTTAATAACTGATTATACTTCGCCATCCTGTCACTCCGGGATGCAGAACCCGTTTTAATTTGACCTGTATTTAGTGCTACCGCCAGATCAGCGATAGTTGTATCCTCTGTTTCTCCACTTCGATGGCTCATTACTGACGTGTAATTATTTCTTGTTGCCATTTGAACTGCCTCGATAGTTTCCGTTAAGGTCCCAATTTGGTTCACCTTAACGAGAATTGAATTTGCAATTCCTTCTTCAATACCTCGTGAAAGGCGTTTTGAATTGGTAACGAATAGGTCATCCCCAACCAATTGAACATTCTCCCCAATAGACCCTGTTAACATCTTCCAGCCGTCCCAATCATCTTCAGCGAGACCGTCTTCTATTGATATTATTGGATACTTTTTACACCAAGAAGTCCAGAAATCGACCATCTCGGCGGCGTTTCTTTCTTCATTCGTAGAATGAAATTTATATGTTTTAGTATCTGCATCATAAAATTCTGAAGATGCAGCATCCAGTGCAATAAACATATCTTCTCCGGGCTTAAAACCTGCTTTCTCAACTGCTTCAATAACTACATGAATAGCCTCTTCATTGGATCCTAAATTGGGTGCAAAACCGCCTTCATCTCCAACATTTGTTGACATCCCTCTTTTCTTCAATACACTTTTTAAGTGATGAAACACCTCTGTTCCCCATTGTAAACCTTCAGAAAAAGATGAAGCACCGAATGGCATCACCATAAATTCTTGAATGTCAATTAAGTTGTCAGCATGAGACCCTCCATTCAAAATATTCATCATTGGAACCGGAAGTGTTACAGCACCAACACCGCCAATGTAACGATACAAACTTAACCCAGATTCTTGGGCAGCTGCTTTAGCAACAGCCATTGAAACTCCTAGAATTGCATTCGCCCCTAAATTGGATTTATTTTCAGTACCATCAATTCGAACAAGTAAAGTGTCAATTGCCTTTTGGTTGCTAACATCCATACCGTGCAAGGATTCATTAATAACCGTATTTACATAATTAACAGCTTTAAGAACCCCTTTGCCTAAATATTTACTATTGTCGTTATCTCTTAACTCAACAGCCTCATGAATTCCAGTTGACGCGCCGGATGGCACTGCAGCCCTTCCTGTAATTCCATTTTTTGTTATTACATCAACCTCAACAGTAGGATTGCCCCGAGAATCTAGGATTTGTCTACCGAATACTTTAACAATTGTACTCATATTTTATTTTTTTTCATGTTAGCAACAAACTGATCGAATAGATAGCGTGAATCATGAGGTCCAGCTGATGCTTCAGGGTGATACTGAACTGAGAAAACAGGTCTATCTTTTAGTTCGATACCTGCAATTGTATCATCATTGAGATGTTTGTGTGTAACAGCAATATTTGAATTGTTGTTTAAACTATCTTTTGAAATTACAAATCCATGATTTTGAGAGGTAATTTCACCTTTTCCTGTTTTTAAATTCATAATCGGGTGATTTATTCCCCTATGACCGTTAAACATTTTTTCAGTTGATAACCCTTGACTCAATCCTAAAATTTGATGCCCTAGACAAATTCCAAAAACTGGTTTTCCTGTTGCAACAATTTTTTTAACCAAATCAATTGCAGAAGGCATAGCCGAGGGATCACCAGGGCCATTGGATAACATAAAACCATCCGGATTAAAGGCAATTAACTCCTCAAAGTTCGTATGCATAGGGAAAATTTTAACCAAACAATTCCTTTCGACCAAGCACCGAATAATGTTCTTTTTCACCCCAAAATCGAGCAACGCAACCTTATATTCAGCATTTTCATCCCCTACCTGAAAAGCGCTTTCACAAGTAACTTTAGATGATAATTCTAAACCTGCCATTGAAGGAATTTTATCTAGAATACTTTTCAATTGATCAAGTTCTAATATTTCTGAAGAAATAACAGCGTTCATGGCACCCTTATTTCGAATATGTCTAACCAATGCCCTGGTATCTAAATCCGCTATACCAACAGTATTACTAGAAATCATCAAATCTTCAAGAGAACCCGAGGAAGAAGGTCTTGAAAAAGTTTCAGAGAATTTTTTAATAACCATCCCAGAAATCTTTATGCCTTCAGATTCAACTTCCTGACTATGAACTCCATAATTACCTATGTGAGCTGTTGTCATGATTAGAATTTGTCCATAATAAGAAGGGTCAGTAAAAACTTCTTGATAACCCGTCATACCGGTATTAAAAGCGATTTCTCCTGTAGTTGTTCCAATTTTACCAATAGCTAACCCGTTAAAAACGGTACCATCTTCTAGAACCAATAATGCCGGTTGACGACTTTCCATTAAATTAAATTTATGCAAATTTAGGATTTCAATTTGAATAAATAAAAAAGGGCAACGAAATGTCACCCTTCTATTAAAAATGAAGTAACGAAAATTATTCTTCTGTTTTTTCTTCAGTATTGTTATCCTCAGTGGAAGCTTCCTCATTAGCGTCAGACTCTTCCGAAGCAACTTCTTCACCAGCGACTTCAACTTCTACTTCTGTATCTTGTACAATTTCAGTTGACTCAACTTTTTCATCTGTAGCAACATCTTCAGAAGTTTCAACTACAGCGTCAACAACAGCTTCGTTTTCCTTTTTACCACCACCTGCTCTTCTTGAACGTCTTGTTGTTTTCTTCGCTTTTTCATTTGAGTAAAGCTCATTAAAATCAACCAATTCAATCAAACACATTTCAGCATTGTCACCTAATCTGTAACCCGTTCTGATTATTCTAGTGTAACCACCATTGCGTTCAGCAATTTTTGGAGCAATTTCTCTAAATAATTCTGACACCACTTCTTTATTCTGAAGATAACTGAAAACAGTTCTTCTAGAGTGCGTAGAATCATTTTTAGATTTTGTCAATAGCGGTTCAACAAAACCACGCAAAGCCTTAGCTTTTGCTACCGTGGTATTGATACGCTTATGTTCTATTAAGGAACAAGCCATATTTGACAACATAGCTTTTCTATGTGCAGACTTTCTTCCTAAATTGTTTACTTTATTACCGTGTCTCATTGCAAATTCGTATAGTAATTTTTAATCCTTGTCTAATTTATATTTAGCGACATTCATTCCAAAAGTAAGACCTTTATTGTCAACTAAATCTTCTAACTCGGTTAGCGATTTTTTACCGAAATTTCTAAATTTCAAAAGGTCATTCTTATTATAAGAAACTAAATCTCCAAGCGTTTCTACATCTGCTGCCTTAAGGCAATTCAATGCTCTAACTGACAAATCCATATCAACCAACTTGGTTTTAAGTAATTGTCTCATGTGAAGTGAGGTTTCATCAAATTCTTCAGTTTCCGCTTTAACCTCGCTATCAAGGGTAATTCTCTCATCTGAGAATAACATAAAGTGGTGAATCAAAATTTTTGCAGCCTCCTTAAGCGCATCTTTAGGATGTATAGATCCGTCAGTACTTATATCCATTACCAACTTTTCATAATCCGTTTTTTGTTCTACCCTAAAATTCTCAATAGCGTACTTTACATTTTTGATTGGTGTAAAGATCGAATCAATAAAAACAGTACCAAAAGGCGCGCTTGTTGACTTATTTTCTTCAGCTGGAATGTAACCTCTTCCTTTGATAATAGTTAATTCCATCTCTAACTTCACAGTTGGCTCCATGTTACAAATAACATGATCAGAGTTAAGCACTTGAAATGCAGAAGTATATTTACCAATGTCACCAGCAGTCAACTTATCTTGACCTGAAATCGAAACAACTACAGTTTCTGAGTCTGTTCCTTCGATTTGTTGTTTGAAGCGAACTTGCTTGAGATTCAGGATTATCTCCGTCATGTCCTCTACAACACCCTTGATTGTACTGAATTCATGGTCAACCCCTTCAATTCTTACCGAAGAGATCGCAAAGCCTTCTAAAGAAGAAAGCAAAATACGACGTAATGAATTACCAACAGTTATTCCATAACCGGGTTCAAGAGGTCGAAATTCAAATTGTCCATGATGTTCATCGGACTGTATCATAATCACCTTATCAGGCTTTTGAAAATCTAGAATAGCCATATTAATGCTTTATTTATTATTTAGAATATAATTCGACAATTAGTTGCTCCTTGATATTTTCAGGAATCATTTCTCTTGAAGGAACACTGATGAATCTTCCAGACATATCAGAATTATTCCAATCTAACCAATCGTATTTTTTATTGTTTGATGTCAAAGATGACGATATTGCCTCAAGGGATTTAGACTTCTCTCTAACACCAATAACATCACCAATACGAAGTGTGTAAGACGGTATATTCACAATTTCTCCGTTAACGGTGATGTGCTTGTGCGAAACAAGTTGTCTTGCTGCCCTTCTACTATTTGCTATCCCTAATCTATAAACTGTATTATCCAAACGAGACTCACACAATTGTAGTAGATTCTCACCTGTAATACCTTTCATTCTTGAAGCTTTCTCAAAAAGATTAGCGAACTGTCTTTCAAGAATACCATAGGTATATTTCGCTTTTTGTTTTTCTCCAAGCTGAATAGCATATTCAGACTGCTTTCCACCTCTTCTTTTAGCCGGACCATGCTGACCCGGGCCATAACTTCTTTTGTCCAAAGCCTTATCAGGACCAAAAATTGGATCTCTGAAGCGCCTTGCAATTTTGGATTTAGGACCTCTATATCTTGCCATTTTTTCTTTGTATAAATCGAGCTGTTATGAATTAAGGCTTTCCTTCGATAACGTACATGCTCTGTGTTAAAAAATTAAACTCTTCTTCTTTTTGGTGGTCTACAACCGTTGTGTGGTAGCGGAGTTACATCAATGATTTCCGTTACTTCAATACCAGCATTGTGCAATGAACGAATTGCTGATTCTCTTCCTGCTCCCGGACCTTTAACATAAACTTTCACTCTACGTAATCCGAAGTCATGAGCTTCTTTTGCAGCATCTTCAGCAGAAACTTGCGCCGCATATGGCGTATTTTTCTTAGATCCCTTAAAGCCCATTTTACCTGCTGACGACCAAGAAATAACTTGACCAGCATTATTCGTCAATGAAATGATGACATTGTTGAAGGTAGCTTGAATATGCGCTTCACCCGCAGCCTC
>CANHJY010000124.1 GCA_947461185.1 Flavobacteriales bacterium | reverse complement strand
TCTCCAATGGATTTTAGCTAGATTATTCACAATTTGGTTAAATCCACAAGTAACAAAATCAGCAAATTGCATTTCAACAACTGCTTTCATTCCAGCAATTGACAGGCCCAAACCTGCTCCAACAATTGCAGACTCGCACAAAGGGGTATTTCTAATACGATTTTTACCAAACTCGTCAACAAATCCTTCAGTGACTTTAAATGCACCTCCATATTCAGCAATATCCTGCCCCATAATTACCAATTCAGGATATTTGTGCAGAGATTGTTTTAACGAATCTTGTATCGCATCAATGAAACGTTTTTCAGATTTATCTCCTAGAGCTTCAGTAACATCGAAATTATTTGGAGCATAAACATCATTCATTTCCACTTCCAATGAGGGAATTACTTTAGGTTCAGCATTAGCCTTATCAAAAGAAGTTTGAATTTCATATTTAAAATTAATTTTAATCTGAGCTTCAGTTGTCTCATCCAAGACCCCTATCTCTTTCAAATACATTTCAAAATTCAGAACAGGATCTTGTTTTAGCCACTCATCTTGAAGCCCTTCTGGGTAGTATTTAGTTCCTGAAGCTTCCTCATGCCCTCTCATGCGAAACGTCATTAATTCAAGTAAATATGGTTTGGCTGATGAACGAATATCTTCGTTTATTTTTCTAACGGAATTGATAACTTCGAGTATATTATTACCATTCACTTGAATAGCATTCATCCCGTAACCTATTCCTTTATCAATAAATTGTTTGCACCTAAATTGTTCAATTGATGGTGTTGACAATCCCCAACAATTGTTTTCAATAGCAAAAATAACGGGAAGGTCCCAAACGGCGGCAACATTTAATGCTTCATGAAAATCGCCTTCAGAAGCGCCACCATCACCGGAAAAAACTAAGGTTGATTTTTGTTCATTTTTGAGTTTTGCGGCTAATGCTATCCCATCTGCGATACCCAATTGAGGACCTAGATGGGATATCATTCCCACCAATTTATATTCTTGGGTTCCGAAATGAAATGATCGATCTCTACCTTTGGTAAATCCAGACATTTTTCCCTGAAACTGAGCAAATAATCGATCTAGAGGAATGCCTCTAGTTGTAAAAACGCCAAGATTTCTATGCATTGGAAGAATATATTCGGAATTTTCCATTGCCAATGTGCATCCTACTGATATAGCTTCTTGCCCCCATCCAGAAAACCATTTGGTAATTTTTCCTTGACGAAGAAGTATAAGCATTTTTTCTTCAATCATTCTAGGCTTTAATATCGCCTTATATATTTCTAACAATTCATTATCTGAAAATCCTTCACGATTATATTCAATATACCTCTGCTTCAATTCTGACATTATTTTACTTTTAATTACACTTTAAAACTAAAAAAAAGGGTCGACCTAAGACCGACCCTAAATAAAAATATTCGAAAAATTTTTAAACTAATCCTTGATCAATCATTGAGTCAGCAACTTTAACAAACCCTGCGATGTTTGCGCCTTTAACATAGTCAATATGACCATCATGGTCTTTTCCATATTTCACACATGCCTCATGAATTGAAACCATAATTCCATGAAGTTTTTGATCAACTTCTTCTGCTGACCAAGATAACCTTAATGAATTTTGAGACATTTCTAAACCTGAGGTAGCAACACCACCAGCATTGGATGCCTTACCCGGTGAAAACAATACCTTTGCATCTTGAAAAGCAGCGATAGCTTCAGGTGTGCTTGGCATATTCGCTCCCTCAGCAACGCATTTAACACCATTAGCAATTAACGCTTTCGCTTCTTCACCATTCAATTCATTTTGCGTAGCACAAGGAAGTGCGATATCCACTTTTTCTCCCCACGGACGCTTACCTGCAACAAATTTTGCGTTAGGATACTTATTGATATATTCGGAAATTCTTCCTCTTTTAACATTCTTCAGCTCCATTACAAAAGCAAGTTTGTCTTGGTCAATTCCTTCAGCATCAAAAATATATCCTTCTGAATCAGACAAAGTAACCACTTTAGCACCGAGTTGTGTCGCTTTTTCGCAAGCGTATTGTGCTACATTTCCTGATCCTGAAACTGCAACAGTTTTTCCATTAAAAGAATCATTTTTAGTTGCCAACATCTCTTTTGCAAAATACACAGTACCGTAACCCGTAGCTTCTGGTCGGATAAGAGAACCTCCCCAATTTCTAGCTTTTCCAGTTAAAACTCCGGTAAACTCATTGCGTATTCTTTTATATTGTCCAAACATATAACCAATTTCTCTACCTCCAACACCAATATCACCAGCAGGCACATCAGTATCTGCACCAATGTGGCGCGATAATTCAGTCATAAAAGATTGACAAAATTTCATAACTTCATTATCAGATTTTCCTTTAGGATCGAAATCTGAGCCACCTTTTCCACCACCCATTGGTAAGGTCGTAAGTGAATTTTTAAAAATTTGTTCGAAACCTAAAAATTTAAGAATTGATAAATTAACAGAAGGATGAAATCTTAAACCTCCTTTGTAAGGTCCGATAGCTGAATTGAATTCAACACGATATCCTCGATTAACTTGAACATCTCCATTATCATCTAGCCAAGGAACTCTAAAAATGAGGGTTCTTTCTGGCTCTACAATACGATCTAAAATTTTCGCTTGCTTGTACTTTGGAGTTTCTTCTATTACAGGAATTACAGCCTCGGCAACTTCATGAACTGCTTGAATAAATTCCTTTTCATGCCCATGAACAGACTTAACTCTATCCATAAAAGCATCAATTTCTACTTGATATTTGCTTGACATTTTATAAATTTTTTAAGATCAACGTGTCAAAAGTAACTAAATTTTCAAGATTTAATAATAGGAAAATAATCAACAATTATATGTTCTGAAAAGTTAACATTATGGCTTTGATAAAAGAGAATTAAAATTTTATTGATAGTGAGACAACTTTAATTAAATTAGCACGTCAAAGTGTTTGTGAAATTCGAAAAAATGAATTTAAAAAATATACTACTTATTTTAGGAACAAGTGTTTCCTTAATATCAAATTTAAAGGCCCAAACTTATCCTCCGGTTAATCTTTGTTTAGGACAGGACGCCACAGTATGTCAGGGTCAAACTGTTGTAATAACAAATTGTGCAGGTAGCAGCGGAATTGGTTCAGCGGGAATAAATTTAAATGCTCCGACCACAGTTACCTTGAGTGATGATGTTTGGTCAGGAGTTGTTAACCTTGGTTTTACGTTCAATTTTTATGGTGCCAATTACACGCAATGTGTGATTGGTTCTAATGGTTTGGTATCGTTTAATTTGGCTAATGCAAATGGTTATTGTCCTTGGGCTCTTTCCGGTATTCCTCCGCTACCTACAACTGCACTGACGTCAGCATATAATACAGCAATGCTTTGTTATCAAGATATGAATCCAGCGATGGGCGGAACAATCAAATACCAAACAATTGGTACAGCCCCGAACCGTGTTTTTGTGGTTTTATATGAAAATGTAGCTATGTTCAGTACTGGTCAATGCAATTATATGGGGTTATTGTTATTTGAAGGATCTAACAATATAGAATATCACATTGGAAACAAACCAATAGCTACAACATGGAATGGTGGTTTAGCTATTCAAGGAACTGAGAAAAATAATGCAGCAGCCGCTCACATTACCCCAGGGCGAAATAACACACAATGGTCAGCGCTGCAAGATGCAAGGCGATTTACTCCAACCACCCCTACTAATACGAATAACTACACCATAACAACCATTCCTTATCAAATGATATCAAGTCCAACGGGTACTTATCAATGGGGAAACACTTTAGGACAATCCTTTCCATATAACAATGGTGTTTTAAACGTTACCACAGTACCACCAGGTACAACGGGTTATTTTTTAACTGGATCTGCTTGTGGTGTTAGCGTTGGATCCGTAACATCTGATACGACATGGCTTACCAGGGTATCGGCAACTGTAACAGCAACCTCAACACCTGATATTTGTTCATCTGGAATAGGAACAGTAACAGCTACCCCAGGTCAAGGAACAGCTCCTTTTACTTACAATTGGCCTACGTTAAGCTCGACACAGCAGACAGTAACTGGAGTTTTTGCTGGGACCTACACTGTTCAAATTACAGATGCTAATGGTTGTTTTGGTAGTGCTAGTATTTTAGTTGGAGATACTCCAGCAACTTTTAACGGAACAACAACAGTGGTATCATGTCCTGGAGGAGCTGATGGAACCGCCACAGCCAATATGGTTCCTCAACTTGGAAATATTACTTACCAATGGGATGACCCTTTAAATCAAACTACTCAAACAGCAACTGGATTGTCAGCTGGGAATTATACATGTACAGTAACTTCTGATGTTGGGTGTACAGGAACGGTGAGTTTAACTGTCACTGAAATTCCTGGAATGATTGCCACAATAACCAACACAGTTGACGCAACTTGTAATTCTGGAAATAATGGAATTATGGAAGTCACTGTTACCCAAGGAACACCAGGATATTCTTTCAGTTGGGACAACTCTACTTCAATATTAAATGTTGCAGATGATTTGTACGCAGGAATTCATACCGTTACAGTTACCGATCAAAACGGATGTATAACAACAGCAACTGGAACAATAGGAGAGCCTGCCCCATTATCTATAGTGACATTAACACCGGACACTCAAATTTGTCCTGAAGACGATATATTATTGTCTGTTACAGGAAGTGGAGGTTCTTCTCCATACACATTTACATGGAAAGAAAATGGATCCACGATTGGAACAGGAACTTCGATAACTGTTGATCCTACATTAACGAACACACAATATTGCGTTGAATTATCTGAAGCATGTGGTTCTCCTACTACTGATTCCTGTTTAATCATCACTTTCCCTACACCGATTTATCCTTCTATTACACCAAATAAAGTTGAAGATTGTATACCTGGATATTTTGAATTCACTAACTCATCATCAAATCCTAGTGAAATTGCTACAACTTATTTTGAATTTTCAGATGGCAGCTTTTATTTAGAACAAGGCGCTGATTCAACTTCAAATACTTTCGAACTACCAAATCAGTATTCGGCGACCATGACAATTACATCTATATATGGTTGTGTATATGTTGATTCATTCATTAATTTCATAAATGTAAAACCACTTCCTGTTGCTGATTTCACTTTTTCGACGAACCCAACCACGTTTTTTGAAACTACAGTGCAAATGCAAGATAGATCATCTGCTGATGCCATTCAATGGCAATGGTCAAGTCCAGGCTCATCTCCAACAGATAGTTATTTGGAAAACCCAGTATTCACTTTTCCAGAAGGTGAAGTTGGTGAATATCCTGTGACACTAATCGTAACTACTGAATATGGTTGTACAGACACTGTAACTCTTATAATGCAAGTAGTTCAAGATGTCTTACTTTATGCTCCGAATACATTTACCCCAGATGGAGATGAACACAATCAAAGTTGGAGATTATATATCTCGGGAGTTGACATTTATAATTTTTCAATACTCATTTTCAATAAATGGGGTGAGGTTATTTGGGAATCCAATGATCCATCTGCTTCATGGGATGGTACTTATAACGGTAAAATTGTCCCTGATGGCACTTATATTTGGAGGGCTTCTGTTAAAGATTCTTTAAATGACGGAAAATATGAATTCAATGGTTACATTAATGTGATTCGTTAAGATTATATACAAAGAAACTATTACCTAGTATAAATTTAAGTGGTTAAACAAGCGTTTAACCACTTTTTAGTTATATTTAGTCTCGTTTTATAAAATTGCTATGAAAAAATATTTGAGTATAAGTCTTGCGTTAATTCTAATTTTCTCTTCGTGTGATGTAATGAAAGAGATGGCCGACATTGTAAATACAACAACAAGTGGTTCAGGTGGTACTTCAACCCCTCAATTAACCAATGCAGAGGTTATTTCCGGTTTAAAGGAAGCCTTAGTTGTTGGCGCTACTAATTCAGTGAATTTAACTTCTATCACAGACGGGTTTCTCGGAAATACAGCAATTAAATTACCATTTCCTGAAGATGCTTTAAAAATGAGAGAAAAAGCTTTGGAATGGGGATTAGATGGTCAAGTTGAAAAATTTGAAACAACTTTAAATCGCGCAGCTGAGGAGGCTGCGAAAGAGGCTTTACCTATTTTCAAAGATGCCATTACAAACATGAGTATTTCGGACGGA
>CANHJY010000123.1 GCA_947461185.1 Flavobacteriales bacterium | reverse complement strand
CAATAAAAGTAAGTGGATTTAATTCAGTGAAGCAGACCGAAGAGGGTATTGCGAGTGCAGCGGTTATTGAGGGAGATGCTGCGATAAATTCCCCATCAAGTGATTTGGGACAAGATACCTCAAATGCCGTGGAGAAAAAGGAGTTAAAAGAATCAAAAGGCTCCAAATCAAAAATAAACACGCCTCAAAAGAAAGATGGAAATTTGGCAAGCAAAGGCTTATTATCCATATTTTTCACTGGATTTTTATTCGGTTTTGTAGCCTTGCTTACGCCTTGCGTTTTTCCAATGATCCCAATGACTGTTTCTTTCTTTACCAAAAGATCATCTTCCCGAGCTAAAGGAATTACCAACGCAATGATCTATGGCTTATCCATTATTGTTATTTATGTGACGCTAGGATTACTCGTAACAGCCATCATGGGCCCAACTGGATTGAATGAGCTATCTACAAATGTGTGGGTCAATTTGGTATTTTTTGTCGTATTTATGGTCTTCGCGTTTTCCTTTTTGGGTGCCTTCGAAATAAGAATGCCTTCAAGTTGGGTCAACAAAGCAGATAGTGGCGCTGATAAAGGTGGTTTAGTCGGTATTTTCTTTATGGCTTTTACTTTGGCACTGGTATCTTTTTCCTGCACTGGTCCAATTATCGGTACTTCTTTGGTTGAGGCAGCAGCATCAGGATCCATGATTGGTCCAGCAATAATAATGTTCGGATTTTCACTGGCGCTTGCGCTACCTTTTACTTTGTTTGCGATCTTCCCAGGGTGGTTAAACTCCTTGCCATCATCAGGAGGATGGTTAAACAGTGTGAAAGTAGTTTTAGGTCTTTTGGAAATCGCATTGGCATTGAAATTCTTAAGTATGGTCGATTTGGCTTACCATTGGAATATTTTAACGCGCGAAATTTTTGTAGCTTCTTGGTTTGTTCTTTTTGCAGTAATGGGCTTGTATCTTCTTGGAAAGATTCGGTTTTCACATGATTCACCCTTGGAATCACTTTCTGTCCCAAGATTTATGTTTGCGTTTTTAGCACTTACTTTTGCGATTTACCTACTTCCAGGTATGTGGGGAGCACCATTGAGTATGATTGATGGTGTTGCACCGCCACGAACGCATTCAGAAGATAATTTTAGATTTGTCAAAGGATCAGGTGATGGAGGTCAGTCCAATAATGATGCGACTTTTATAGAATATCGCAAATTTATGCACGAGGTGGGCGATGGGTCTATTCTTGTATTTCACGATCTCGACAAAGGAAGGGAATATGCGAAAAAGAAAAATTTGCCAATCCTAATTGATTTTACAGGACACGCTTGCGCTAATTGTCGTAAAACGGAATCCACAGTATGGACAAATGATGCAATCAGACCAATATTAAATAACCAATTAGTTATCGTTTCATTGTATTGTGACGACAGAGAGCCATTACCTGAGTCTGAGTGGAAATACTCAGAAAACATTCAAGGGACGATCAAAAATGTAGGTAATAAATGGTCAGATTACCAAATTCAAAAGTACGGTCAAATCTCACAGCCTCTATATATTGTTCAGGATTTGGAGGGTAATGATTTGACTGAGGCAATTGGTTATACCCCAGATGTTGAGGAATATCGTGCTTTTCTAGAAAAAGGAATTAAGGCTTTTAATGATAAGAAGAAACCATAAGGAGGCTGAATAATATTGCTTTTATTGGTTAACTTTAACGGGTGACTCCTTTTCTTAAAACTCCTATTGAATATTTAAAGGGCGTTGGTCCGCAGCGCGCAGAATTGTTGCGGTCAGAAATTGGAGTGGCAACTTATGAGGATCTGTTATATTATTTTCCATTTCGATATGTTGACCGTTCTCAGTTTCATAAAATTTCTGATTTACCTTTCTTAGAATCCAGTGCGCAAATTAAAGGAAGGATTGTTCAAGTATTGGATGCAGGAGCAGGAAGAGGAAAAAAGCTGATTGCTAAATTTCAAGACGAAACTGGAGTTATTGATTTGGTTTGGTTTCAAGGAGCAAAGTGGATTAAATCTCAATTAAAAATAGGAGAAGAATACCAACTTTATGGAAGAGCAAAACTATATGGTAGTGCTTGGCATGTGCCACATCCAGAATTGATTTTAATTTCAGAAATAACGCAACATTCTGGATTACAACCCATTTATTCTACTACAGAAAAACTTTCATCGAAAGGGCTACATTCAAGGGGTATTGAGAAACTTACTGCACAATTGATTAAACTTATTTCAGCAAAAATACCTGAATCCCTTCCAGAACAATTGCTCCAAAGTAAGCATCTGATTGCTAAAGAAAAAGCTTTGTTTTTGGTGCATAAACCACTAGATTTTGCACAAGTCCAACAAGCCAGAAATCGATTGAAATTTGAAGAGTTATTATTACTCCAATTGGAACTACTCCTGCGTAAGCATATAGGAATGCAAAAACAAAAAGGATTTATTTTTAGTGAAGTAGGGGATGCTTTTAATATATTCTATAACGAATACCTACCTTTTCCTTTGACAGGAGCCCAAAAAAGAGTTCTAAAGGAAATACGACAGGATGTTCTTCATGGTAAACACATGAATCGTTTGATACAAGGAGACGTCGGAAGTGGTAAAACTTTGGTTGCGTTATTAACTATGCTAATGGCTGCAGGTAATGGGTATCAAGCAGCATTGATTGCTCCAACTGAAATTCTTGCCAATCAGCACTACGAAACGATCGCATCATTATTGGAAGGTCTTCCAATATCTATTAGATTGTTAACCGGTTCCGTTAAGAAAAAACAGCGAATTGAGATTCATGAAAGTCTTGAAAATGGGAGTTTGAATTTCTTGATTGGAACACATGCTTTAATGGAGGAAACAGTAAGATTTTCAAATTTAGGTTTGGTTGTGATTGATGAACAGCATCGATTTGGCGTGGCGCAACGTGCTAAAATGCGTGCTAAAAATTCAACGGAACCACATATTTTGGTTATGACTGCAACACCAATACCAAGAACTTTAGCCATGACGTTTTATGGCGATCTTGATGTGTCCGTAATTGATGAGTTACCTCCGGGAAGAAAACCTGTTACTACTGTTCATAGGTATGAATCACATCGATTGAGGGTCTTTGGTTTTATCAAAGAAGAAGTGCAAAAAGGGAGACAAGTTTATGTTGTTTATCCATTGATTCAAGAATCAGAAACTTTGGATTTTAATAATTTGATGAGTGGATTCGAAGCGATTTCTCGAGCTTTTCCTTTGCCTGATTACAAAATTAGTATGGTTCATGGAAAATTGAAACCTGAAGAAAAAGATTTTGAAATGCAGCGTTTTGTGAAAGGTGAAACCCAAATTATGGTGGCAACCACAGTTATTGAAGTTGGTGTAAACGTTCCCAATGCGAGCGTAATGATAATTGAAAGCGCTGAAAGGTTCGGGCTCTCACAATTGCATCAGCTCAGAGGAAGAGTAGGGCGCGGTGCGGAACAATCTTTTTGCATATTAATGACTGGCGATAAACTCTCCAAGGATTCCTTGAAACGATTGGAGACGATGGTATCGACCAATGATGGTTTTGAAATTGCAGAGGTAGATTTGCAATTGCGTGGGCCAGGCGACATTATGGGGACTCAGCAAAGTGGAGCATTGAATTTGAAAATCGCAGATTTAGCTAAAGATGGTGAACTGGTAAGTGAAGCAAGGGAAGAAGCTAGACGAATCCTGACTGTTGATCCAAGCCTAAATGCCAATGAACATGGAATGCTCAGAATAATGCTGAGTGAGGTGCTCAGAAATAAACCAGATTGGGGTAAAATAGCTTAATTGTAAATCTGCTCAAAAGCTGTTTTATTGTTTTCCAAAATAATTTTTCTTCTCAATTTTAAAGTTGGCGTAAGTTCATTTGAGGCAATAGTAAATTCATTATCCAATAGCACTAACTTTTTTATTTGTTCCCAACTACCAAGTTCTGAGTTAACTTGATCGATTTCTTTTTGAATGCGATCGATAACTTCAGGGATTTTCGAGATATCATCGTTGCTACTTTCTTTAGTTAAATTGTAACCCTTTTTTGATAGCCAATCTTTAATGAAAATAAAATTTGGAACAATGAAAGCCGCAGGAAATTTTTGTCCCTCACCAATAACCATGGCTTGTTCAATAAAACGCGATGCTTTCAATTTATTTTCAATCATTTGAGGAACGATATATTTTCCTCCTGATGTTTTGAATATTTCTTTTTTTCTGTCGGTAATGTGAAGGAAGTTGTTTTCACAGATGTGTCCTATATCTCCTGTGCAAAACCATCCATTCGTGTCCATCACCTCAGAAGTAGCCTCATCTTGATTGTAATATCCTAACATCACATTAGGACCTTTAACTTTAATTTCTCCGTCTTCAGCAATCAGTACCTCGACATCGTTGAGTATCCTTCCAACTGACCCAAATTTTACACCTTCAACAAAATTGTTCACAGAAACCACCGGGGACGTTTCTGTTAATCCGTATCCTTCTAATATCGGCATTCCAGCAGCATAAAAAATTCTCGCTAATCTAGGTTGAAGTGCAGCACTTCCGGATGCAATTGCCTTAACTTCTCCTCCAAGTGCCTCTTGCCATTTCGAGAAAATTAGTTTTCGGGCAATGGCCAATTGTATTTTGTAAAATGGACTTTTACCTTTTAAATCAAAATTTTCACCAACATTTATTGCCCAAAAGAAAAGCTTCTTTTTTATTCCAGTTAAGTCCTCACCTTTAGCAACTATTTTTTCATAAACTTTTTCAATTAATCTAGGCACTGCAGTAAACATGTGAGGTTTAACCTCTTTGATGTTTTCACCAATTGTGTCAATTGACTCCGCAAAGTAAATGGAACATCCTACATACATATAGAGGTAGTGCAACATGCGCTCGTAAACATGACAAACTGGTAAGAAGGTCAAAACTCGAGAATTATTGATGACAGGAATAAGCGGTTGACATGTCTCGATATTCGATAGCAAGTTTTTATGATTTAACATTACACCTTTGGGATTTCCAGTTGTCCCTGAGGTATATATAATCGTTACTAAATCATCAATTTGCACATTGTCTTTTCGCTCTTGCACTTGGACATCTGAAATACCCTCAGCGAATGAATTGATAGTTGACCAATGCCCAAATGTGGCAACTTGATCGAAAGTAAAAAGATGTTTGACTGGCGTTTTATCTTGGATTTCAGCTATTTTAAGCGCTATTTCCTCGGTTCCGGCAAAACAAATTTTACAAGATGCGTCGTTCAAAATATATTGGTAATCGCCAGAGGAAATAGTTGGATATAATGGAACTACAATACCTCCGACTTGTTGAATAGCAATATCCAAAATATTCCATTCTAATCGATTATTAGAAACCAAAGCAACCTTATCACCTGGCAGGATGCCTAAACCTATCAAACATTTGGAAGCCTTTAAAACACTTTCAATGAAATTTTGAGTCGATGTGGGTGTCCATGTTCCATTAACTTTAGAAACGAACATTGTTTCATTCGGTTTTTCGAGAAGTTGAATGTAAGGAATGTCAAATAGACGTTTTGCTTTATTCATGTAATGGTTTTTAGCGAGAAAATTACGCGTAAAAGTAAGTTTTTAGTCAATTAAAATTGTTTTTTGCTCTTATTTACTTCCAATAATTTTTGTTCATTCATATGGTCAAAATAATCATTGCATACCTAGTTTTGTTCGTTCATTATCTATTATTGTTCATTGGTACTGTGAATTGGCTAATTTAGTGTTCGCTAAAACGGCTACTATGTAACTTTTACTGTTCGCAGATTGTTTTAATTGCGATTTTATTATCCTAAAATTGAAAAGAGTCGAGTACAATGATGTTGTTAAACTGCACAGCGATAAGTTGTATGGTTTTGCTTTGGGTTTTCTTCGGAATGAAGAGGATGCTAATGACATTGTACAAGATGTTTTTGAGAAACTTTGGATTCACCGTAAATCAATTGAATTTGGTAAAGCAAAATCGTGGATGTTCACATGCGCACACAACGCTATGTTGAACTTTCTTCGCAAAAAGCAACGAATTCAACTGATGGGTGATGAAAAACTACCAGAATCACTGCCTAGAACGATTAATCTATTTGAATCGAATGAAGTAGTGAATAGGGCAGTTAGTATTTTACCCCCAGTGCAAAAAAGTGTAATTCTTCTAAGAGATTTAGAGGGTTATTCTTAT
>CANHJY010000122.1 GCA_947461185.1 Flavobacteriales bacterium | reverse complement strand
CTTCTTAATTTGAAGTAAAAATAAGTTAATCATTTCAAAAATTTCTTTTTCATCAAATCTGATTATCTGAACACCATTTATTTTTGATAAATTTGTTAAGAACTATCAAAGGTGAATACGCCCACCTCAAGAGGTGTTACCATTAAATCACTAAAAATGTACAACGAACAAATTGAAAATCTAATCAATCTAGCATTAATAGATGGCGAATTAACTGAAAAAGAAAAGCAAATTCTATTTAAAAAGGCTGAGGCTGCAGGAATTGACCTTGATGAATTTGAAATGGTGCTTGATGCAAAAATATATGAAGCCAGACAGAACGCAAAACCAGTTGAACCTGTTGTTGCAGCTCCGAAATCAGATAAATTTGGAGACATTAAAAAATGCCCGGCGTGTGGTGCAATGGTGCAGTCTTTTCAAACAAAATGTTCTGATTGTGATCACGAATTCAGCAACGTTGTTGCTAATGCATCTATTGGTAAATTATTCGAAATGCTGAATGCTTGCGAAAATGAAAGAAGAGAAAAAAGCAATACAATAACTGGCGCATTTGGAAGTTTAATGGCACAAGGCTTAGGTCAGGGAGACAAGGTAACAGAAAAAAAGAAATCCATTATTTCAGGATTTCCAATTCCGAATACAAAAGACGATATCCTAGAATTTTTGTCTACCGCAATACCCAATGCAAAACAAAAAGGCAACTTTTTTACGAAGCAACAACCTGAGAATAAATCTCATAATGATTTGGCGCCGACCTGGCATTCCAAATGCGAACAAATTATAATGAAGGCTAAATTTTCGATGAAGGATGATAAAAAAACTTTAGAGGAAATAATGTCTTATGCCCAAGAACTTGGAATTAAATAATTAACCATATTAAACTTAAAAAACATGGGACTTTTTGGAAGAAAAGATGAAGGTGGATTTATGGACGTCATCCGTTGTGATGAACAAGAATATTTAGTTTGGAAATGGCGCCCGTCAGGTGATGCTAATTCCACAAAAAAGGAAAATGCCATTCGATACGGAAGTAGTTTGCGTGTTAAAGAGGGAGAATTAGCCGTTTTTGTTTACCAGCAAAAAGATGGTACAATGCAAGATTTTATTGAAGGTCCATACGACCAAACTATAAAAACTGCAAACTTTCCGATTTTAGCGAGTATTGTTGGTGCCGCATTTGGTGGGGCATCTCCATTTCAAGCAGAGGTTTATTTTATTAACCTATCAGGAAATATTCAAATAAAATTTGGAGTTCCGTACTTTGATGTATTTGATCCAAGGTTTTTAGATTTCGCTGTGCCTATGGCCGCTAGAGGAACAATCACCTTTAATTTAACGGATTATAAAGGCTTTATTAAGCTTAACCGACTAATAAATTTCGAGTTGGAAGACTTTAATAAACAAATTAAAGATGCTGTTACAAAGTATGTTAAGGGAATTATTACGAATATTCCAGCTGAAAATGGAATTCCAGTTTTGCAATTAGAGCGTAAAATACTCGAAATAAATGATTTAATTGCTGCAAGAATAAAAGTACGTCTTGAAAGTGATTTTGGCGTAAACTTGAAAGGTTTTGATTTAGCGAGCATTGAAGTTGATAAAGAAAGTGAAGGTTACTCGCAATTGATGAGGGTTACCGCAGAGCAAGCGGCTAAAACTACCGTTGCTCAAACAGATCTGAATATTAAAAACATGCAAGATATGCAGGGAATAAATGCTCAAAACATGGAAGAGACCTTGCGTATTCAGAGAGAAGAAGCACAAAGAGCACAAAAACTTCAAACTGAAACCAATTTCATTGGTACGCACGCCTTGAACCAGCAAACAGATGTTTTGAAAACTGCTGCACAAAGTCTTGGTGAAATGGGTTCAATGGACATGGGCGGAGGCGGAGGAATGAACCCAGCAGGAATGATGACTGGTATGATGCTCGGAGGTGCAATGGGTAATCAAATGGCTGGTATGATGAATCAAATGGGGCAAAATATGAATCAACAACAAAATACCCCCCCACCTCCACCGCAAATTCAATATAGTGTTTCCGTTAACGGACAAACAGCAGGTCCTTTCAATATGGATCAATTGCAACAAATGGTTATCAGTGGTCAATTGACAAAAAATACACACGTTTGGAAACAAGGAATGCCGGGATGGGAAATCGCTGGAAACGTTCAAGAGCTCACCAATTTGTTTGGAGCTGTTCCGCCTCCACCACCCCCACCCCCAGCAATTTAAAAAGACCAATTTTAGAAGTATGGAAGAAGATGATTTTTTTTCAATAAATAGGCTGGTTGAATTCGGAATGAGCGTTGCGGTTGCACAGCAAATGGTTCAAACGATGAATCATACAATGACAAATATGCACATACCTGGAGCAATGAACCCAATGCCGGTTCCGCAGCAACAATTCTATTATGCGATGATTGAAGGTAATCAAGCCGGACCTTTTTCTGAGCAAGAACTATCTAGATTAATATCTGAGAAAAAAGTGACAAAGGATTCATACATTTGGAAACCAGGTTTGTCAAATTGGGAAGTCGCCGAGAAATTACCTGACGTCTTAAAGCTTGTAGCTTTATGTCCTCCACCATTTCAAAAAAATCAAGACCAATGAAAATAAATTTAATACAATCAATAATTGCTGTTGCCTTGGGTGCATTAATCGCATACGGATTATTTAGTTTTCACAAAGGAGAAAATAAACAATTGTTGGCCATAGGAAGTTTTATATTTCTTGCTATAACATTATTGTTTGCTACTGGAGCTCAATTTGAATCAGCTCGCACAACAACTAATATTAGAGCTTTGTCGGGTTTATTTTTTACCATCGCATTAATTAGTAATGCAATTTTCACCTTCATTGATTTTATTGTACCACTATATGTTGTGATCAATGGATTATTGCTTTTGGTTTTTATTTCTATACTTTATGCTATAAACAGCGCAAAACAATAACTTGAGAGCAATACTAGAAATTAAAAAAGCCCGATTTAACGGGCTTTTTTCGTATACATCTTTGGTTGATTAGCTAACCAATAATTTATGAGACGGTGCAAATTTGGTCAAAGTAATTCCTTCAACAGCTTTAGTATATTCTTCAATCGTCGGTGTTCTACCTAAAATAGTTGAAAGCACAACAACCGGTGTAGAGGAAAGTAACGATTCACCTTTTTTACCATCTGTATCTTCTACCACACGACCTTGAAATAAACGTGTTGATGTTGCCATTACGGTATCACCTTTTTCTGCTTTTTCTTGATTTCCCATACATAAGTTACATCCAGGACGCTCCAAATAAAGCATATTTTCATACTTGGTTCTAGCTTCTGCTTTTGGGGCATTGTCATTGAATTCAAAGCCAGAATATTTTTGCAAAACTTCCCAGTCACCTTCTGCTTTCAGTTCATCCACAATATTATAGGTAGGTGGAGCAACAACAAGTGGAGCCTTAAATTCAACTTTTCCATATTGCGCCTCCGCATTTTTAAGCATTTGCGCCAAGATTTTCATATCACCTTTATGCACCATACAAGAACCAATAAATCCTAAGTCTACTTGTTTCGCGCCTCCATAGAAGGACAATGGACGAATGGTATCGTGTGTGTATCTTTTGGAAACGTCTTTATTATTTACATCTGGGTCAGCAATCATAGGCTCGGCAATTAGATCCAAATCAACAACAACCTCAGCGTAATATTTTGCATTTTTATCTGGAGCCAATGCCGGTTTATCACCTGATTGAATTTCTGATATACGTTCATTCGCTTTATTAATCAAACCTTGAAGAACTTGATTTTTATTATCCATCCCTTTATCAATCATGATTTGGATACGGCTTTTTGCAATTTCCAATGATTCAATCAAAGTTGCATCTTCAGATATACAAATTGAAGCCTTTGCCTTCATCTCTGCGGTCCAGTCGGTAAATGTGAACGCTTGGTCAGCTGTCAACGTTCCAATGTGCACTTCAATCACCCGACCTTGGAATACATTTTCTCCTCCGAATTGTTGTAACATTTGAGCCTGTGTGGAATGAACGACATCACGGAAGTCCATGTATGATTTCATGTCCCCTTTAAAAGTGACTTTAACAGATTCAGGAATTGGCATTGAAGCTTCACCAGTTGCCAAAGCTAAAGCAACTGTTCCTGAATCGGCACCGAAAGCAACACCTTTAGACATTCTGGTATGTGAGTCACCACCAATGATAATTGCCCAGTCATCAATCGTAATATCATTCAATACTTTGTGAATTACATCTGTCATGGAATGGTAAACGCCTTTTGGATCGCGGGCTGTTATTAATCCAAACTCATTCATGAATTTCATCAATTTAGGAATATTTGCCTGTGCCTTTTTATCCCAAACTGATGCAGTGTGGCATCCCGACTGATAAGCACCGTCTACAATAGGAGAAATAACCGTTGCAGCCATAGATTCCAATTCTTGAGCTGTCATTAAACCGGTGGTATCTTGAGAACCGACAATATTAACAGTAACCCTAACATCTGATCCTGCATGCAACACTTTTCCTGTCGTATTACCAACCGCATTTTTGTTAAAGATTTTTTCAACTGCTGTTAAACCTTGACCATCATTGGAAATTTCCTTTGACGGAGCAAAGACAACTGGTGGAATAATTCCGAGTGTTTTGGCGGCAAATGTTTGAATTTTCTTGCCAAATACAATTGCATATGAACCACCAGCTCTGATAAATTCCATTTTTTGTGGAGTCAGGGCTTTAGAAATATCAATCAGCTCCCTATCATCTTGATACAGCTTTTTAGTTTTGGTGTTGATGGTTAAAACGGTTCCAGTTGCTACTGAATATTTTTGTTCCAGTATAGGCTCCCCACTTTCGTTGCGCACTAAATTTCCGTCTGCATCCGTCTTTTTAACCCAATTTTTTAAATCTATTCCAATTCCACCTGTTACGTCAACAGTAGTTAAGAAAATAGGTGAAATCCCATTTGTTCCACCAACTATAGGTGCAATATTCACGAATGGAACATAAGGACTAGCTTGTTTTCCTGTCCAAAGCGCAACATTATTTACACCTGACATTCGAGAAGAACCGACACCCATTGTCCCTTTTTCAGCGATTAACATCACATTTTTATCTGGGTGGCTTTCCTTGAGTGCTTTAATTTGTTCTTGAGCTTCGGTTGAAATCATACATTTTCCATGTAATTCTCTGTCAGAACGCGAATGGGCTTGATTACCAGGTGACAATAAATCTGTAGAAATATCACCTTCACCAGCGATAAAAGTGATTAATTTAATTTCTTCAGGTACTTCAGGTAATTTTGTAAAAAATTCAGCATTAGCATAACTTTCAAGAATTCCTTTAGCAATAAGATTTCCAGATTCAAAAGCACCTTTCAAACGTTCTGCGTCTGCATCATACAAATACACTTGAGTTTTAAGTACTTCAGCTGCACTAATGGCAATAGCGCTATCATCTCCCAAAGCCAAATCTAATAATACTCCGATTGAAGGACCGCCTTTCATATGAGAAAGCAATTCAAAAGCAAAGTCGGGTGTAATTTCATCCACTTTTTCTTCACCAAGAATAATTTGTTTCAAGAAATTCGATTTGGCACCAGCCGCAGGTGTCGTGCCAGGTAAAGTGTTATAAATGAAAAAACTTAGTGCATCTTTACGATGAACATTGCTATTGTCTTTTATTAAAGAAATGATGTCTTTCAATAAATCTTCGCTATCAATCGGTTTAGGGTGAAGATCTTGCGATTTTCTTTCTTCGATTTCTTTAACGTATTCTTGATAATTATTCATATTATTAATTTTTCTTCTATTTTGATGAAACGTATTGCGTTTTCGAACAAATTAGGTCAAAATAAATTTCCTCATCAAAAAAATTGGGGGTTTTATTTTCTAAAAAATTCGATAAACAAATTTAGTCAAAACAGACAGAAAAAAGCAACGATATCAATAAGTTTATCTCGTAAATCTTGAAAAATAATAAGCTAATAAAGAGTCTATCAAATAAATCGGAATTATCATCTATTCAATTATTCCATCAAAATTACTGGAGTAAAGCTCTATTATGCAGAAACTTTAAGATTTTATCACTACATTTGCACCCTTAATTTAAAATTTAATTATTTCAATTATGAATTCTTACGAAACTGTTTTCATTTTAACTCCCGTTTTGTCTGAGGATCAGGCAAAGGAAGCAGTACAGAAATTCGAAGGCGACATCAAAGGCATG
>CANHJY010000121.1 GCA_947461185.1 Flavobacteriales bacterium | reverse complement strand
TTTTTGATGATTTCAGGAATATTAGAACATTCATGAAAGACGGCATAAATATTTTGGTGTGTTAGTTTATGAGTGAAAATTTTTGAAGTTTTTTTTAGCACAATTTCTTGTTCAATTTTGTCGGGTAATTCAATTGAATCCAGCTCTATTAAAGGGAATTGATAAAGTCCTTTCCAAATGTCATTGTTTAGTCTTTTTTCAATGATGTAATTATTGGTTTTTTGCACCACAAAATAGTGGAAAAATCTTGTTGACACCTTGATCTTTTTTGATTTTATCGGTCTTTGTTGAACTTTGTTTTCTGACAGAGAAATGCAAGAATCAGCCAAAGGACATGCAATACAATTTGGATTTTTGGGCTTACATTGCATAGCACCAAATTCCATGATGGCTTGGTTGTATACATCTGGATTATTTTTGTCAATGGTCAGATGCGCAAGTTCTAAGATTTCTTTTTTGCCTTGGATTGAATCAATGGCTGTATCAATTCCAAAATATCTGGTAAGTACTCTATAAACATTGCCGTCAATTACTGGTGAGACTTCTTTAAAAGCAAATGAAGCAATGGCTGCAGCGGTATATGAACCAATGCCTTTGAGTTGTAATAGCTCGTTGTAGGTTTGTGGGAAATTCCCAGCATGATAATCAACTATGAACTGAGCAGTTTTCAACATATTGCGTCCACGACTGTAATAACCTAAACCTTGCCAAAGTAAAAGTATCTCGTCTTCATTAGCTCTCGCTAAATCCGTGATTTTTGGGTAATTTTTGGTGAATTTTAGATAATATGGCAAGCCTTGTTCAACTCTGGTTTGTTGCAGAATAATCTCAGATAACCAAATTAAATAGGGGTCTTTGGTTTGTCTCCAAGGTAAATCTCTACTGTTTTGTCTATACCAATTTGTGATTTGTAGCGTGAAATTCAGCATTAAGGGAAAAAATTTCGATTTTTTTAGTTGAAAACAAAATTATAAGCTTTCGTGAATTACTTTTGCCATTGAAATCACTTAACGATAAAATTAATATTAAAAAAATGACAAAAGCAGATATTGTTTCAAATATAGCAGATGAAACAGGATTAGACAGAACGGAAGCCTTAAGAGCTGTTGAATCTTTTATGAATTCTATAAAATCATCCTTAGCCGACGGAAATAACGTTTATTTAAGAGGTTTCGGAAGTTTTGTTGTAAAAGAGAGGGCTGAAAAAACAGGTAGAAATATTTCTAAAAACACCACTATTATTATTCCAGCGCACAACATACCAAGTTTCAAACCTGCAAAGACATTTGTGGATGAAGTAAAGCATAAAGTGAAAGTAAAATAAAAACATTTCGAGTAGACTTGTTTTATTGAACTTAATTCATAAATTTGCACTCCCATTTTTTGGGAGTTTTTTTTTCAAGTGAAATAACAAAACATTATATAATTAATTAAAAAAATAAAGATATGCCGAGCGGTAAAAAAAGAAAAAGACACAAGATGGCTACGCACAAGCGTAAGAAAAGACTGAGAAAAAACCGTCATAAGAAGAAAAAATAATCTTGATATTTCAAGAATTATGAACTTAGTAGATGTGTCTGCTAAGTTTTTCTATTTTGTCTAAGTAAAAAAAGCTATTGTGAGTTTAGAATTAGTTGTAGATTCCCGAGTGGGAGGCATATGGCTTGCATTAATGCGTGACGGAAAGCTTATCGAGTTGCACGAAGAGCAAGGAAATAATGATTTCAATGTTGGGGACATATATTTAGGTAAGGTTCGTAAAGTGGTTCCAAGTCTGAACGCTGCTTTTGTAGATGTTGGATTTGAAAAGGATGCTTTTTTGCACTATTTAGATTTAGGGCCCCAATTTAATTCATTGAATAAGTTTACCAAAGATACTTTGAATGGCAAACAAAATGTAGCCGATTTAATGTATTTTAGGTCCGAAAAGGATATCCAAAAAGAGGGGAAAATTGATGAAATCATTTCTTCGTCGCAATCCATATTGGTTCAAGTTGCCAAAGAACCTATTTCGAGTAAAGGACCGAGACTCTGCGCTGAGATTACCTTAGCAGGAAGATACCTTGTTTTGGTTCCTTTTTCTGATAAAATTTCCATATCTCAGAAAATTAGAGATAATGAGGAAAGAGATAGGTTGAAAGATCTTTTGGAATCTATTAAACCAAAGAATTTCGGTGTAATAATTCGCACGGTTGCAGCCAATAAGAAAGTCGAACAAATCGATCAGGATTTAAAAAATCTCTTGGAGAAATGGAAAGTGATGCACGACAATCTCAAAGTTGCAAGCCCTCCAAAAAGAGTGCTAGGCGAAATTGATAAAACATCTTCCATACTCAGGGACTTACTGAATGCAGACTTCTCGAATATTCACATTAATGATGAAACACTTTTTAATGATGTAAAGGAATACGTTTCAGGAATTGCTCCGGGTAGAGAGAAAATAGTTAAGTTTTACGATGGAAAGTTGTCCATATTTGAGCGCTTTGGAATTAACAAACAAATTAAGTCTTTATTTGGAAAGAAAGTTCCACTTGCAAGTGGCGGGTATTTAATTATTGAACATACCGAGGCAATGCACGTGATTGACGTGAATAGTGGGAACAGAAAAGGTGCAGAAGGTCAAGAAAGCAATGCGTTATCAACGAATATTGAGGCTGCCGAAGAAATCGCAAGAGTGCTTCAGTTAAGAGACATGGGCGGTATCGTTTGTGTTGATTTTATTGATATGCATGATCGTGAAAACAACAAGTTGCTTTATGAAAAGTTAAAAGAGTTCATGCAACGTGATCGCGCCAAGCATAATATCTTGCCTCCTTCAAAATTCGGTGTAATAGAAATAACTCGTCAGCGTGTTCGACCTGAAACCGATATCAATACATCTGAACAATGTCCTACTTGTAATGGAACTGGTGAGGTTCAAGCTTCTATTTTATTTGCAGAGGAAATAGAATCAAATTTGATTTTTTTACTTGAAGATAGAGGTGTTAAGCAATTAACTTTACACGTGCATCCATATCTACAGGCCTATTTTACAAAAGGTTTGTTTTCCAAACGATTGAAATGGTTTTTTAAGTATAAAAAATGGATTCCTATCCGCGGAATTACGGCATACCATCTTTTACAATATTCTTTCATGGATAAGAATAACGAAGAAATTCCTTTGTAAAATGAATACTAGAGATTTTCAAACTGCTAAATTGGCGCTTGAAAATTATTGTGCATATCAAGAAAGGTGCACGACTGAAGTTCTCAAGAAATTGGAATCGTTTGATTTGAATGATGAGCAAAAAAATCAAATCATTGAACACTTACAAATCAATAATTTCCTTTCTGATATCAGGTATTGTAGTGCTGTCGTAAGTGGCAAATTTCGTATAAATCGTTGGGGAAAAGAAAAAATAAAATCTTATTTAAGGCAAAAAAGGTTGTCTAACTCTCTTATTATCAAAGCTATTGAAGAAATAAATCAAGATGAATATATTTCGACCATTGAATATTTTATCAATCGAAAATGGGATGAAATTAAAGAGAAGGATAACTTTAAAAAACAAGCTAAATGTATTAGATTTCTTTTATCCAAAGGTTTCGAATTTGACCTTGTAAAGGAAGCAATCAGCAAGAAATTATAAAACGGCAAGCTTTTCAAAATAACGCACCGTCTCACCTAAATAATCAACATATTCTATTTGAATTGTGTAACTGCCGTTTGCTAACAATGGTCTTAGCTCTGCTAAGGTTTGATTTTCAAAAGATTGTTCTATAATTTTTCTACCACATCCATCTAAAATTGCTACTGTAAAACTGGAGATTTTATCGTTTGGAGTTCTAATTGTAATCGTTTCATTGGATGGCAATGGATTCGGATAAATCAGAAACTGATCCTCTGAGGGAACTAAAAAGTCATTGTAGTTGAAACGAAATAGAAATAAACCTCCTTGACGGTCTGAAACTATAATTCTACCAGAAGGGAAAGGGAAAACACCCCATGCACCATTCATATTGAAAAATGTATTTGAAGTGTAGGTGTCAAATGCGGCAATCTCTTTTGGATTGGAACGGATATCAAATATTCTTAAACCTTCATTGTAATAAGCAACGAAAGCGAAGTTATCATCGCAAATTAAATTATGTGGAATACTGTTTTCCAAATAATTCGTTCCGAATAAATCAGTGATTGTTAGATCAAAAGAACTATTTACTGAACATTTTTTAATTCTTTTTCCGGAGGTTTCATCACTAAAAAGATATGTCTTTCCCGAAGGAGTTAGCCAACCTTGATGATTGTAGCCTTGATCTTGATAAAAGTTGAGATTATTGAGATAAATGGGGGAGCTAGGGTTACTAAAATTATAAACCCTAATGCCATCGAAACCACAATTTAAAAATGCGATATTATCTCTTACAAAACAGTCATGAACTTCGGGAATATCATTGGGTCCTTCCCATAAAAGAATAGGCTGAAGCGGGTTTTCAATATTAAACACCCTAAGAGGAATCAATGACTGGGGAATATTATTAATTATTGGAGTAACAGAACAGGCATAGAGTAAAGCATTTGTGGTATCAATAAAAATGTTGTGTATTTTTCCAAAGTACTCATTTTGCAAATCTGCAACTTTGATTATCGTATCTGGAAGCGATGCAAGATCAATTATTTGTAGGCTGCTATTGCCTTCATCACAAATCAAATAGGCATAGTTGCGATAAGTCTTAAATTCTCTGTGAACTACAAGTCCTGAACTGTATCTTCCTTCAATGAAACCACAATTTTGAAGTAAATCTTTGTCCGTAAGTCTGAAGAAATGGCTTCCTTCGGTTGAACCGATAATCGCATATTCAGAGCCATTGTGAGAAAACCCCCAACACCCGTTGAATCGCGCCAAACTTGAACTAGAAATGATACTGTCTTCAAACCAATTATCTAGAAACTCAATATTTTTAACTTCTTGCGCTGGAATTTGAATGGATGTAAGGAATCCCAATAAAACTATTATGTAGCTTTTCATTCTATTTATAAAGATAAAAATTAGTAGCTGTATTTCAACAAAACATACTAGAGGATAATCGAATAATGGTTATTTTTACCATCATTTATACATTGCGTGTCTGATTCAATTATCATTATTCCCACCTACAATGAAATAGAGAACGTTGTCGCTATGACACGAAAGGTAATGTCTTTTGAGAAACAATTTCATATACTCTATGTAGATGATAATTCACCAGACGGCACTGCTCAAAAGATTGAAGAATTAAAACAGGAGTTTCCTAATAAAATTTTTTTAGAAAAACGTCCTGGTAAAATGGGTCTTGGGACTGCATATATCCATGGTTTTAAATGGGCAATTTCACGAGACTATGATTATATTTTTGAGATGGATTGTGATTTTTCGCATAATCCTGAAGATTTAATTCGTTTATACCAAGCTTGTGCAATTGAAGGTGCTGATGTGAGCATTGGATCTCGATATTGTAAGGGAGGGAAAGTTAAAAATTGGCCACTCAAGCGTATTTTGATGTCATATTTTGCCAGTTTGTATGTTCGAACAATATTGTGGATTAGTATCAAAGATACAACAGCGGGATTCAAATGCTATCGAAAACAAGTTCTTGAAAAAATCAATTTGGATGGAATTCCATTTAAAGGTTATGCATTTCAAATTTGTATGAAATATAGTGCATTGAGACATGGTTTTAAAGTGAAAGAGGTGCCGATTACTTTCATCGATAGACAATATGGTGAATCTAAAATGAGCACAGGAATTTTTAAAGAAGCCTTTTTTGGTGTTTGGAAAATGAGAAAAATGAAAATATGAGTAAGCGAATTTTACTAAAGTCTGGAAAAATAGTAAATGAAGGTGCTATTAAGGAATTAGATATACTTATTGTAGACGGGCGTATTGAAAGAATTGAAAGAGAAATTTCAGATGCAGCTGCAGATGAGGTTATTGAGCTCAATGGAAAATATGTTCTTCCTGGTTGTATTGATGATCAAGTTCATTTTCGAGAGCCCGGCCTAACACATAAAGCTACGATAGCGACAGAATCGAGAGCTGCTGTTGCCGGCGGAATTACATCATTCATGGAAATGCCCAATACGGTTCCAAGTGCTGTTACCATTGAAAAACTAGAGGATAAATATGTAATTGCCTCCCAATCATCAATCGCAAATTATTCATTTTATCTCGGTACCACGAATCATAATGTTGAAGAAATAAAGCGCCTTAATCCTAAAGAAATTTGTGGAGTAAAGATTTTCATGGGTTCTTCAACAGGGGATATGTTG
>CANHJY010000120.1 GCA_947461185.1 Flavobacteriales bacterium | reverse complement strand
TCTCCTATATTTAATGTATTTCTGATGCCTCCTGTATTTAAAAGGCAGAAAGTCGGATTCGAAAGCCTGACTGTTTTTGTCTGATTGGCAAAAACGGCATCTGCCACCCAATTCATTAAACTAGACGATGGTCGTTGTGCTATCAAATTAAAATTCGAATGCGCTAGTACCTCTCCCATTTCCTTGTTTACAGAATCTCGATAAGGAGCAACAATACTGTCGATACTTTGATTTACAGAGAATCGATCATCTACTTTAACGTTCTGCGCATCAACAGAAGTCTGTTTAACAGAAGAGCAGGCCCAAAGACCTGCTCCAATAATTACTATGCTTATTCGTTTGATCATTATTGTATCACGATGGAACGTTGAGCGATGCCATAAGGCGTTTGTGCTTTTACAATATATGAACCTGATTCCAAGTTATCAGTATTCAATTTCACAAGGATCTGATTACTTACATCACCTTTCATTACCACTCTTCCACGAATATCAATGATCTCGTATAATGAAATTGTCGTTGCATCAACGTGCAGAGATAATTCATCTTTTGCTGGATTTGGATAAACTATAAATCCTGTATTCAACATTTCATCGATAGAAGCTTGACATGCTAACGCATCATACGTCATATTTGAGAAATTGATAAAACATACAAAATCAATGCTGTCAATAAATGGATTTCTATTATCCTGCAGTGAATCGATATAATCATTGCGTGCAATTTCATAACCATCAGGAAGGTCATTGAAATGCCATTGTTTTAAGATCGCTTGATCTTGTCCGTATGGAATTGAAGTACTTATATTAGAAGGCAATGCCCAATGATTCCCACTCACACCAGTGTAACAAATTGTTTCGTAGAACATCGCGCGAGCAGCATCACCTTTATTCTCATCTCTTGGTTCAAAGACTGTTTTTCCATTTGCATCCTGACCGTATTTTGCACCTAAAACAGTTTGCTGCACAGTTACAACTACACCTAAAGGATAGTTGCTTCTTAATGCATTCACATCATCCTGGTTTGTTGGAAACAAGTGGTGGTAATCGTTGTATTCAGGTAAAGCTGTTGCTGGATTTGTTGGCATCCAACTATGGCAATAGGTATGTTCTCTTGAGTAACCATTCGCTGTAAAATCAAATGGCTCTGTGTATATCTTGTTCTCACCTGAATACACGCATGTAACAACTCTTCTATCCAATGTTGTATCTCTTGCAGCAAAATTCTTTACCATTAAGTTTCCGTAATTACTATAAAACTGCATAAAATGCGGATTTACCAAATCATGAAGATTTGTTACAAATGAAGGACTAGAAGTTGAAATAGTACTATAGTACGTTGGCGGCATCATGGTTGCAGGCGTTGTAACGCTAGATGCAAGTGGTGATGTCGTTTTATAATTGCGATAGGTACCCATTCCGTTATATGAGAAAACAGCAAAATGATACGTTTCAGAAGCTACAATGTTATTCGGAGTAAAGCTGTTGAAGTTCCCACTGAAAACAACTTGTGCATCACCAACCATATCTCCTCTTTGATAAACTGTTCCGTCTGCTGGAATACCAGTAATCGCAGATCCTTTCTTTCTTAAGACAAGGTAACCGTCAGTACCAGTTGCAGGAGTAAAAGAACCTGTTAAACGATACGTTTTAATATTTGTAAAAAGCATATTTGTTGGCTGCGATGCAGGCTCCGTAGCATAATTCCCTCCAATTCCATTCAAATTGATAACATAAGATGCTTCATCTGTATCATTACTTGCAATCGTCAATACAGCCAATCTTGTTCCAGCAGCTGCAGGTGTAAAGTTCACAGTTAAAGATCCTGTACTTGCCGCTGCAACTGTTGCAGGGAATGAAGCTAGAGAGAAGTCGGGCGCATTCGGACCAGAGATCGTTGCAGAAGAAATATTTAAAGTGTTCACTGTACCAAGATTCTCAACTGTAAAGACAGTTGGTGTCATTGTTGAAACTGGCGAACTCATTATGTGAGTACCACCTGTAAGAACAGTAGTAGATCCTTGCTTCACATTGATCTCTTGCGCTGGTCCAGCAGCTCCTTGTGCAATTGCAACATCATCCAATCCAATATTTCCAGAAACTTTATTTGTATAGATAAATCGAATATATCGTGTTGTAGCTAATGGTATATCTGTAAACAATGTATAAGTGCCAGCTGGGGGCGCAGTATGTGTATGTAAAGTTGTCCAAACAGCTCCTAAATCAGATTCTTGAACCGTGAATGTTCCACCAGAAAAACTGTTACCCGCCAAATAATAAGTCAAGTTACCTGGATTACTTGAAAAGTTAATAACTAAGTTATCTCCGGTTGTATCGAATTTCTTTGCTGGAGGCGTGTTCCCTGATGCTGTATAAAAATTTGCTTCAGATTCGGTCCATCCTGTTGGCAAAGTTATCGTTGTAAAACTCCAACTTGTCGGTAAAATTGCCTGCGAAATACTAGTAAAACTTACTAGCAATGCGAGTACTGATGTGTAAAAAATTCTTTTCATCTTAAATCTATTTTTTCGTTTAAATTGCCACTTTTAATCCAACATTAAATCTTCTCCCCATTCCAATGAACACGTTCGAAGTTGCCGCATCAAAGCCGGCACCATTTTGAGCATCCGTTATATAAACGGTGTTCAATATATTCATAACACCACCATTTAGTGTGACGTTTAATTTTTTAATGAATTTCATATCGTAACCAAAGTTAAAGTCCAATAAACCATAACTAGGCATTTTCCATGATTCACGATCTTTGTTTAAACCTACTAAACCTACAGGATCGAAATTCGCGTAATTTTTATCAAAGTACGTAAATCTCAATTTAGCATACAAACCTTTGATAATTTCATATCGAACACTTGCGCCCAGCTGAATTTGAGCAGCATCACCAACATGTACATCTTTGGCGCTAAAATCGACAACTCCTACAATATTGTTATCGGCATCAAGAATCGTCACCACGCTTCCTGAAATAGTTTTCCAATCTCCTATCGACGCTAGACCTTCAAAATCCAAATTCGGTAGAATCTTATAAATGAAGTCCAACTCAACCCCCTTGTGTAAGGCATCAAGTCCATTGATATTGTACGAATCCCCATCCAATGTTGTATAGGTAGATTGTGGTGGTTTATTTTTCCACAATGTGTAATAAACATTCACATTAGATGAAAACTTTTTACTCTTGTATCCATATCCCAATTCAACAGACGTTACTTTTTGATTTTTGATCTCTAAAAACTCTCTATTGTTGTTATCAAATACTGCATTCATCTTTGGAGCAATATCCAAAAAACCAGTATTGAAAAATACATTATGATGTTTATTGATATTGTAGTTTGCCCCTCCTTTTATGGTTGATCCCAAAAACCATTTCTCTTCAGTCGTTGCGTAACGAGCTTCTGGAGACTCATTCGTATATTCTTTACCATCATAGGTCAAGGTGTCTCCGTATCCAACTGCTTGAACCAAAGTTGTATCAGCTAAAACAAGATCCTTGTTTTTAAAATAATCTACACGCTGATAGCCCGTTTCAGAAACAGATCCGGTAACAAAAGCACTCCAAGCATTCTTTTTGTACTCAATTTGTCCGAACGCTCCAATCCATTTCACAAATGCATCATTGTAATAAGAGACCTTGTCACCTTCTCTTTTCATAGCATATTCGGTATTGGCTGAACCTTTCGGTTGATTCTCATCAGAATTATCAATTGCATAATCTCCACCCAATAAATTGTAAACAGATTGGTAATGAGATCCTTTGTAATAACGACCATCTAATCCTAACATAGTGGTCCATTTGTTATTGATCTTATAATTGAAGGTCGATAAAATACCATACCATTTATGATCGTTGTTTGCAGCTCTTAAATAATTCCCTGAAACATTTTCAGTTGTGCTATAAACATTCGAAAAGTGTGAAGAATTGTAATCGTATACATCTTGTAATTTGATCAAACCATTCGTAGTGTCTCTAGCAGTACCGTTTTTCATTGCTGTTCCTCCACCTTTTCCGATCGACATATAAGCGACCGTTGTAAGGTTGACCTTATCATTCGGATACCATGAATGTGTTAAGTTAAATTGTGGTTTGTGAAAGAAATTCACCCTTTCATTCACGGCTTCTCCGTTCACCATTCCATAATTTGGATTGTATCGAATACCACGAGCTCCTATCGTTGGAGTTGTAAATTGAGAATTACTCAGTGCAGAAATAGAATCCAATGATTCTCCGTAATTAATACCAGCTCTTTCCGCCAAACCTTTATCAATAACAGCTATTGGTAGGCGCGTAGTACGTTGTCCATGTGATTGCGGTGCTCCATTCACTCCAAAACTTACTAAATGCTTATTAAATTTCTTTTGAACTTTCAAGAAATATGACCACGCATCAGTAAACGTTTCATCAGCATAACTATCACCCCATTTTCTTGCACCCGCAACTGTTACTCCCCAATTTCCCTTAAGCAAACCAGTGTTGTAACCAAATGACGTTTTAAATAAACCGTAATCATTCACTTCCTGTTTAACAGATGCGCCCATTTTTGCATCTATACCTTTGGTAACAATATTCATTGTACCTCCTACTGATACTATTGAAAGCTTTGAGGCCCCCAAACCACGCTGCACTTGCATGTAACGCGTAATATCACCAATACCATCCCAGTTGCTCCAATAAACCTGACCATTTTCCATGTCATTTACAGGAACACCATCCACTAATACTGCAATATTGCGTTGATCAAACCCGCGTATGGAAACACGCGCATCACCAGAACCTCCACCCTGCTCTGTTGCATAGGCACCTGGTGTAGAGTTTAAAATCATAGGAAGATCTCGTGTACCAAGATCTTCCTGAATTTGTTTTGTTGAAATTTTAGAAAAAGCAATTGGCGTCTCTCGTGATTTAGCTGTTTCTGCCTTTACCACAACCTCATCGATCTCGATCTTATAAATAGGTAATAGAATATCTTTTACCACTGAAGAAGCTCCAACTTTCAAGGTCATCACTAATGTGTCATAACCAGGAAATGTCACTTTTAACTCGTGCGTTTTATTGGCTTCAACAGAAAGGACATACTTACCGTCAATATCTGTTTTTGTAATTTGTGTTCCATTACAAACGATTCGAACACCGATTATTGTTTCGTTCGATTCATCATCATAAACAGTTCCACTCAAGTCAACTTTTGTTTGCGCAAAAGAAAACGTTAATATGAAAATAGAGATTAAAGAGAGTAATAACTTTCTCATAAAATTCGGGCAACTATTAATAAGAAAAGTTCTCTGATTATTGAACGATCAAATTCGTAAGCGCAACTTCATTGTTGTTGAAACGCATTCTCACTGTATACATGCCTTTAACAAGCTTAGATGTATTGATCATCTTATTCTTAGCTACTTCAGTCAATTCTTCGTTGTATACAACTTGACCGATAATATCAATGATTTCAATCGCCTCAATATTTTCGTTTGCGCTGATTGATAATTGACCATCTGCTGAAGGATTTGGATATACAACATATGAAACAGTAGAACCCAATTCATTGATTCCTAAAAAACAATCGCATGTGTGCGCTCCTAGACCTGTCCATGTATCTTTTGGTAAAGAATCCCACTCAGTAGTAACGATAAAAGGATCTGGATTTACAGTAACTCCTTTTTTGATCGTTGCTTTTCTATACAATGTTTGATCTTTTGTCCACCAAGCACCTACTGAGCCATCATAAGGAAACTCATCACTCCATGATTGAGAAGAAGTCATTGATGCATCGCCAGTTTTCCCGAACAAATCAATCATTGCCGTTCCGTTGAACAATGCAATAGCATCATTTCCATTCATGAATGTTGGCGCTGGATAAGCTCCATCCAACAAATCAGCCATTGCCTGCAGTGCAGTAGCTGCAGCTGGAGAAGACCCTGTTGCAGTTGAAGTAACACCAACACCATTTACAATAACAAACGCACTATAAGGAGCGATTGAGCCACTCAAGTTCAAAACACCACCTAAAGCAGATGTTGATTCACCATTAGAAAAACGCTCAAGACGGTAACCAGACAAATTAACGGCAGTTCCTGTTGGGTTATACAATTCTAAAGCTTTGTCATTTCCTGTACCTTCTACATATTCTGAAATGAAAAGTTCTGAGCAATTTTGAGAAAATGCAGCAGACGAAATAAGACTAAAAAGAAGTAATGATTTTTTCATAGTTATGAAGTTTTAGATAATTGCTGTGCTACATTGAAGAACGAAAAATCAAGTAAAATAGTTGGTATTTCAAAAATGCTAACGGAGACAAGGTTAGAAGTCATAGAACCGCTGCATATATAGAAATACATCAAATTTTCATTCCGAGGTTTTATT
>CANHJY010000119.1 GCA_947461185.1 Flavobacteriales bacterium | reverse complement strand
TGAATGGAGATGATACAAAATTCTTGTCATCAATTTGTTTGCGTTTGCCCTTCCTTTGTCAATGTCCATTCCTGAATGACCGCCAAGTAATCCTCGAATTTTTATTTCGAACTGTACACTTTCAGGATTTATATCGACCTGATTGTATCGATAAGAAGTATTGGTGTCAATTCCTCCTGCGCAACCTATTGATAATTCATCATCATCTTCAGTATCTAAATTCAATAATATTTTTCCGTTAAACAAATTACCATTCATTTCTTTCGCACCTGTCATACCCGTTTCTTCATCTATAGTAAAGAATGCCTCTATTGCAGGGTGTTGAATATTATTTGAGGCTAAAACGGCCATAATCGCCGCAACCCCGATTCCATTATCAGCACCCAAGGTGGTACCGTTCGCTTTCACCCAATCGCCATCGATAATCATTTCAATTCCTTGATTGTCAAAATCGAATACTTTATCAGCATTTTTTTGATGTACCATATCCAAATGCGATTGAAGAATGACAGTTTTTCGATTTTCAAATCCTGGTGACGCAGGTTTCTTTATGATTACATTTTTAATCGCATCTGTAAAAGTTTCGAGTCCTAGATTGTTTCCAAAATCAAGCATAAATTGAATTACACGTTCTTCTTTTTTAGAAGGTCTTGGAACTGCATTTAATGCTGCAAAATTTGACCAAAGTTCTTGTGGAGCTAATTTTTCTATTGACATAATACGTTATTTTTTAAATGGGACAATTCGTTCTAAATACATTTTCTCTACTTTAGTTCTTGCCCATGGAGTACGGCGCAAAAATTTCAAGCTACTTTTTATACTTGGCTCGTTGATAAAACAGTTAATAGGAAGTAAATAAGCCATGTGCTCCCATCCTAATACTTCATGCAATTCAATCAGCATTTGCTCAAGTGTAATTCCGTGTAATGGATCTCCCAAAATAGTGCTTTCTTTATTTAAAAAAAGGATGATTTACTAATAATCTACTTGACTAATTTCCTATATTTTATTCTTTTAGGTCCAGAATCGCCTAATCGTTTCTTTCTGTTTTCTTCATACTCGGAGTAAGAACCTTCAAACCAATAAACTTCTGAATTTCCTTCAAAAGCAAGAATGTACGTACATATTCTATCCAAAAACCAACGGTCGTGTGAAATTACAACTGCACATCCAGCAAAATTCTGAATTCCTTCTTCCAAAGCACGCAATGTATTAACATCGATATCATTCGTTGGCTCATCCAGTAGCAATACATTGGCTTCTGTTTTAAGTGTCATAGCTAAATGCAAGCGATTTCTTTCACCTCCCGACAATACACCAACTTTTTTATTTTGATCCGCACCGTTAAAATTAAACTTAGATAAATATGCTCTTGAATTGATCTTCTGACTACCAATCTCTACTAATTCGAGTCCGTTTGAAACCACTTCAAAAACTGTTTTTTCAGGAAGTATGTCCTTGTGGGTTTGATCTACGTAACCCAATTTCACTGTCTCTCCTACTTCAAAAGCACCATTATCTGGCTGCAATTCATCCATAATCATTTTGAAAACGGTAGTTTTACCTGCACCATTTGGTCCTATTACACCAACGATACCAGCAGGTGGCAATTTAAAATTCAGGTTTTCATAAAGCAATTTATCACCAAATGATTTCGCTACATTTTTAGCCTCAATGACATTATTCCCTAATCGCGGTCCATTCGGAATGGGAATTTCCAGAATATCTTCTTTTGTGCGTTGATCTTCCGATAACATTTTATCGTAATTTGCAATACGCGCCTTGTTTTTTGCATGGCGACCTTTTGGATTCATGCGCACCCATTCTAATTCTCGGGCAAGCATCTTTTGACGTTTAGATTCTGATTTTTCCTCTTCTTTAAGTCGATTTCCTTTTTGTTCTAGCCATGAGGTGTAGTTACCTTTCCATGGAATACCTTCACCTCTATCCAGTTCGAGAATCCAACCAGCTACATTGTCTAAGAAATAGCGGTCGTGTGTTACTGCAATTACGGTTCCTTTGTATTGCTGTAAGTGCTGTTCTAACCAATCAATAGATTCAGCGTCTAAGTGGTTAGTAGGCTCATCAAGAAGCAAGACATCTGGATTTTGCAATAGTAATCGGCAAAGTGCCACCCTTCTTTTCTCACCACCTGAAAGCGTTCCAATTAATTGATCATCGGGTGGGCATCGTAGGGCATCCATAGCTCTTTCCAGTTTAGAATCCAATTCCCAAGCATCTAAAGCATCTATTTTATCCTGCACTATACCTTGACGTGCAATTAATTTATCCATTTTATCAGGGTCGTTTAGCACATTTTCATCCATAAATGCATTGTTGATGTCTTCATATTCTTTCAACACATCCACTGTTTCTTGTGCACCTTCCATTACAATTTCTCTAACTGTTTTCGTTAAATCTAATTCAGGTTCTTGTGGAAGATAGCCTACAGAATATCCCGGAGAAAAAACGACATCACCCTGATACGACTTATCCAAGCCAGCAATAATTTTCATCACAGTTGATTTACCAGAACCGTTTAATCCGATGATGCCAATTTTAGCTCCATAGAAAAAAGAGAGGTAAATATCTTTTATAATTTGTTTTCCTTGAGGAGTAACCTTGGAAACTCCCACCATTGAAAAAATGATTTTTTTATCGTCTGACATATCGAACTTATTATTTCATCAAATTTAAAAAGCATTGTTAAATGTGTAATTAAATCATCAAAAATTAATTTTAAGGCAAAAAAAAAAGTGATCACACGACCACTTTTAGTAAAAATATTATTGAATTAACTAGTCTTTCTTAGTATTCACAGCAATTTCAGGAAGAGCCCCTAAGCGCTCAGCGAAAAAGTAGAATATAGTTATTACAACGAATCCTACAACTGGCCCCAAAATGAAAGCTAAAGGTCCACCAGGAAACCCTTTAATCAATGCACCCGTAACACCTCCTACCGCTAAATATGTAGCCCAAATTTCACCATTAGCTCTAAGGAAAATAGAAAAAATTGCGCTAACCACATATTTCGAGTTAGGTACATTAGCTATAGATTGAGCTCTAAACCAACAAACTTGTAGAGCAATCCAACTGGCAAACATCATACCTAATGAAAAGAAGAAATAGTCAGCCATAAAATTTGTTAGGGATTGATAAAGATTCCACAAACCACCAAGGAATAATAGTCCACCTAAGACCCACAGGAAAATTTTGAAACCAAGTTTGATTGTTGCGCCTTCGCTTAGTTTGTTTAAAAAAGGATGGCACCAATTGAAAAAAGCATTGTTCATAAGATTATAGTTTTTAAGTTTAGATGAAATTATAGATAAAATGTAAACTAAAAAATGTGTCCTGTTTTTTTTATTAACATACACATGTTTACTTTCAATGCTTCAACTTTGATGACTTGTATTAATAAAAACTATTTCGAACCAATTGCTTCAATTGTCTGTCGTATGTTTCGATTAGATATTTAAGGTAATTCGGAGTACTTTTTGAAATACATCGGGTATAATGTTTCAAACGATGTTCAATGTGTTCTGAAAGAAAATTACAAAATTGAAGCGCTTGGTCTGGATTCTTTGCTGCTTGAGTAATTACCTCTAAATGATTTTGCATAGATTGTTCAACTGCGACCTTGCCTTTTAATCCAGATTCAATACAGCTGAAATAGGTGTCTTTAATACTAAAACTTTCTAATTTTTCGATATTGAAAATTTCTTGAAGCTGTTTATTAAATTCAAATTCTACCTCAAATTCTAAATCTTCTAATTCTGAAAGTCGTGACTCAAGAAAGCGATCAGGAAAACGGAAGGCATCCTGCCAATTTAAATAATCTTGCCAAAAACCAAAGCGACGCACATTATTTCCTAAATCTATTAATTTAAACTGATCTTTATTTGGAAGTTTCCTGGAACCTCTTCCAATCATTTGATGGTATAGTGTTAAAGATCGCGTTGCACGATTTAATATAATTGTCTGAACGGTTGGTTCATCAAAACCTGTAGTCAATATCCCAACAGAAGTTAGAATAGCATCAGGAGTTTCTTTAAACCACTGGACAACATCCTTTCTATCTTTATCGCTAAAAGTGGAATCCAAATGTCGGATATTATAACCTCTCTTCTTAAATGTTTCCTCAACCCGAATTGAAGTTTCAATACCTGAATTAAATATCAATGTCTTTTCTCCAATAGCTACCTCTTCGTAAGCAAAAAGCAATTTTTCTTGCATGAAGTAATTACCATACACCTGGTCAGAGCTATTTACCGTAAAATCACCATTGGAACCTATTTTAAGTCCATGTAAATTGACATCGTAAGTATAGGTAATGGCATCGGCAAGATAACCTTTTTCAATTAGCGAAGATATGCTTTCACCAACGAGAAGCTTATTATAATTATCATTTAATGGGAGTGATCTATTGCTACTTAATGGTGTTGCTGTAACTCCTAAAATATTGCCATTTTTATAAAACTGAAATATTTTACGAAAGCTATTATAGTGTGCCTCATCAACGATTACCAGACCAATATTTTCAATAAAGTTGACGTTTTCATTTAATCGATTGTTAAGGGTTTCGACCATAGCAATAAAACAATTGTATTCATATTGATCAGGAATAGCCTTAACCTCTGAACTAATTATTTTATTATTAACACCAATAGCCTGAAGCTGCTTAGATGTTTGAATTGATAATTCAATTCGATGCGTTAAAATGAGCACTTTTTCTTTGGTTCGCTCAATAAAACGCCTTGCAATCTCAGAAAATATTACAGTCTTGCCACCGCCGGTTGGAAGTTGGTACAACAAATTGAATTGTTTTCCATTTTTCTCGAGTTCCTCAATTATTGTTTGAACAGTCTTATCCTGAAAGGGATAGAGCTGTTTGGCGCGATAAAGATCTGTATCGATCATGTAAAATTTCTCCGATTTTTGGGGCTACAAAAGTAGCTTCTTTTATTGGATTGACAAAATGATAAGGGAATTCAACTCAAATAACTTTGAATAGCATAGGACAATTAAAGAATAGAGGAATTCAATGATATAATTTCAAATATTTAGATGGAAAAAACTAATTTTATCAAGTTAAATATGAATTAATAGAAGACCATGAATACAATAGAAAATGTAAACTGTTTAATAATAGGTTCTGGACCTGCAGGATATACAGCAGCAATTTATGCCGCCCGTGCGGACATGAAACCTGTACTATATCAAGGCATGCAACCAGGAGGACAACTCACAACCACTAATGAGGTGGAGAATTTTCCAGGATACCCAGATGGTGTAACTGGACCTGAAATGATGATTCAATTGGAGGCTCAAGCTAAAAGATTTGATACTGATATCCGATTTGGCTTTGTTAATAAGGTTGATTTTACCGGACCTATACACAAATGCTGGACTGAAGATGGTAAAGAAATCCATGCCCAAACAGTAATTATTTCAACAGGTGCTTCCGCGAAATATTTGGGTCTTGAAAGTGAACAAAAGTATTTAAAATTAGGTGGTGGAGTTTCAGCTTGTGCGGTTTGTGATGGTTTCTTTTATCGTGGTCAAGAAACAGTAATTGTTGGAGCGGGTGATTCTGCTTGTGAAGAAGCACATTATCTTTCAAAATTATGCACAAAGGTTACTATGCTCGTGAGACGCGATGAGTTTCGCGCATCAAAAATCATGGCTGATCGCGTTAAAAACACTCCTAATATTGAAATCCTTTACAATACGGATACGCTTGAAGTTCTTGGTGATGGTCAAGTTGTGACAGGTGTACATGTTAAAAACAGTAAAACTGGGGAGGAGAAAACAATTTCATGTACTGGATTTTTTGTCGCAATTGGACATCAACCCAACACTGAAATTTTTAAGGATTATATCGACTTGGACGAAACGGGATACATCAAATATGCACAAGCAGGTACCAGCAAAACAAATGTCGCTGGTGTTTTCGTGGCAGGTGATGCAGCGGATAAAACCTATCGTCAAGCCATTACTGCTGCCGGAACGGGCTGCATGGCCGCGTTAGATGCAGAAAGATATCTAGCTGCTCTTGGTCATTAAAAAATAGATATTATCAAAAAAAAAGAACCTAAAGCGGTTCTTTTTTTTATTATTTAACTGTCCTTTCCAACATCGGAACAAATTTAAAAGTTCCAAAGTCTTCGGTTTGATACTCAGAATCAGCTGTTTTGACTATTTTATGCATTATTTGTTCCTTACCTTCTCCAACAGGAATTACCATAATCCCTCCTATTTTCAGCTGATCCAGCAATGTTACGGGTACATCTGGCGCACCGCATGTTACAATTATTTTATCAAAAGATGCAAAAGCTGGCATGCCTTTGTAGCCATCACCGAAAATAATTCGCGGTGAATAACCTAATTCATAAATTATTGATTTCGCCTTTATAAAGAGCTCT
>CANHJY010000118.1 GCA_947461185.1 Flavobacteriales bacterium | reverse complement strand
GGTTTCACCCTCGCAATAACCTTACTTTTAGATAAAGAAATCGTAAGTTCTTCGTCCGATAGCATATCAATTTCGTCTCCTTTTAATACTTCACCGTTAGATTCTATGCCAATTTGTTTTGCGATACCTAATGCTGTGTTGGGAAAATCACCGGTTATCAAGAATATTTTGATTCCTGCATTTTTGCAGCATTGAACGGCATTGGGTACCTCAGCTCTGATCGGGTCTTCAAATGCGAACAAACCTTCAAAATGATATTTTTTTGTAGGTAATTCAAGTGGAATTTTTCCATCATCCAAATTATAACTTGCGAGCGCAATAATTCGTTTTCCAGAATTTGCCATTTCAATGACTTGTTTTTCTAATTTTCGAATGGTTTCAGTATCTTCGAAACACATGTTGATTATACTTTCAGGAGCTCCTTTTGAGAAAACTATTGACTGCTTGCTTTCATTTTGGCATCTAATCCTGGTGTATATCATTTTTGAAGTGTTAAACGGAAAGTCTTTAATACTTCTATAATTATTATTTTTCTCTTTGTCAGATAGTTTAATAATAGCTTTATCCATTGCGTCAAAACTTTCGCTTTCTGTAGCAAGTCCAAGTTTGTTGATTAACGATTGTAAATGAATGAAATTTGTGTTTTGGGATTCAATGTTTTTCCACGAGTTATTTTCATATATATCAGTTAACTTCATGCTGTTTTGAGTTAATGTTCCGGTTTTGTCGCAACATATTGAGGTAACTGAACCTATGTTCTCTATCGCATTCTGTTTTCTCGTTAGTACTTTTATTCGACTTAGTTTGAGGGATCCAAGAATTGTAAATATCGTAAATACAACAGGGAACTCTTCTGGAAGTATCGCCATCGCAGCGCTGAGACCATTTAGTATAGAATTGGTTAAGTCATGCCGATTTAAATAAAATAAAAATGCAACCAAAATACTTAAGAAGATCCCGATTATTGAAAGGCTCCTAATTAATTTCTTGAATTCTATCTGAAGTGGAGAGGTTTCTTGTTGAATAGTCTGAAGTGATTTTCCAATTTTACCAATTTCTGTTTGAACACCTGTTTTTTCAATTTTCATGAAACCTCCACCATTTACAATGAAGGAGCCACTATATAAGACATTAATTTTTTCGATTGATTTATAAACGGCATTCGATTCCCCAGTTAGAAATGATTCGTCAACAGCAATGCCGTCTCCATAGATATAAATGCCATCAGCAGGGACAATGCAACCTTCAGTTAGTTTAACAATATCATCAATAACCAATTCAATGGAAGAGATCCATTTTAACTCCTTATCACGATACACAAGTACCTTCGAAACGGCTAACTTATTAAGTTCATATAAGGCTTTTTCGGTTCGTCGATGCTGAAATAGGGTAATTGCAATTATTATTATTATCGTACTAAGTAAAATGGTTCCCTCTTGATAGTCTCCAAACAAAAAATAGAGTAAACCGCAAGATATTAAAAGAATAAACATGGGCTCTTTAAGCACTTCAAAGGCAATTCTAAAAATCATTTTTGGCTTGTCCTTTGGCAGTTCGTTATTTCCGTATTGTATTAATAACGCTCTTGCGCGTTTTGTTTGAAGTCCTTCAAATGGTAATTCAAATGACATTTAGTTTTTGAAAGAAAATTAAAGTATAATTTCTTTTTGCATATTGATAAATGTTGAAAACTTCGTTGAAAACCTCGAGTGTTAGATTGCCGAAAAAATGAAGAGTAGTTTTAAATTTGTGTTAACAAATAACAACCAACTAAAATAATGCTTGGGCTATCGTTAAAAAGAAAACTTACCGACAATCAAGTTGCTAACATTTTTATAAATGCTTTGTTTGATACTATTGACAATGGATTTATTGAAGTAGCGAATATGATTAATGAAGACGTGGTTTTTGTGCGATCTCCAGAAATTGCTTCTGAGTCTAACGCTGAATTTGGTCTGATTGTAATAGTAGGCAACTTATCATTTCTCGAAAGTACATTTGATCCAGAGCAAGCGGTAAGGGTTGAACGATTGATTTTTCAAAAGCTCTCAAAAATTTACAACATTACCGAGGGAGAGTTTACAAAACTTATTCGGGAATATCAAGCATTTATTACGCGTGTTAATCATCCTTCCAAAAATATGATTTATGGAATGTCTAAAGCCGTTTTCCATAAATATCACTTGAATGATTTTCAAGATGAGTACTTCAAAAGAATGCAAGCGCCTAATCCATTGTTTTTAAAGAGAATGGATGAAGTGATGACCAATTTTATTTGGAATTGGGATGCTTTCTTTAAGAAATTTAAGCTTAATTCTTAAGCAACGACAAACCAATTATTGAGGAGGTTTTCTCTATTGTATACCATTTCATTTTTGGTTAAGTAATCCAAAACAGTTTTTCCCGAAAATTTACAAACAGCATGTCCTGCTGCTATATCCCATTCCATCGTTGGTGCAAATCGTGGGTAGCAATCTGCGGTTCCTTCAGCAACCATGCACATTTTCAACGAGGACCCTTTCGAAACGATATTTATTTCTCCATGAACTTGTTTCATGTCATCAATGAAATTTTGGGTTTCAGCAGTTAAATGCGAACGGCTAGCAACAATGGTGTAAAGAGGTTTAGATAAAATGTTTGGAAGTTTGAATTTATCGTCAAGTCTTAATAAAAGTTCATTATCAGATATGCTGTAACAATAAGATCCTAGTTCTTCAGCTCCCCAATAAATCGTTTTTGTAACAGGAATATAAACAACACCTATACAGGGAGTTTGATCTTTGATTAGCGCAATGTTTACGGTAAATTCACCATTTCTTTTAATGAATTCTTTAGTTCCATCTAATGGATCAACGATCCATATTTTGTTCCATTGTGATCGCTGAAAATAAGGAATGGAGGCACCTTCTTCGGACAAAACCGGAATATTAGTTTTTTCCAAGTGAGATAAAATACATTGGTGTGCTAATAAATCTGCCTTGGTTAAAGGAGATTCATCGGCCTTATTTTCTATACCAAAATCCTCAGAATTGTATACGCTAAGAATTTTTTCGCCTGCCTCAATTGCTGCCTCTATAGCAGTTACCAATAATTCTTTTTGATTCATGAATGTAAAAGTAGATTTTTATAAAATAAGCCTATCCTTGATAGCGCTATAAATTTTTAGAGCGGCTTCCTCAGGGGAATTCTTCTCTGTTTCAATATGCTGAAGACAATTAACAGGTTGTTCAAAAGGTGAACTTATTCCTGTGAAATTTGAAATTGCTCCCGCCAATGCCTTTTTATACAAACCTTTTATGTCGCGCCTGATGCACTCTTCCAAAGAAGTATCGATAAATACATCCCATAAATTTTCTTCTCCTATGATATCCCTAAGAAGTTTTCTGTCTGTTTCTAAGGGGGTTATGAATGCCGCAATTGTTATTATCCCAGCATCTGACATTAACTTAGCAACTTCAGCAACCCTCCGTAAGTTTTCAGTGCGATCCTCTTGAGTAAAACTCAAATCTTTGTTTAACCCCAATCTCAAATTGTCTCCATCAAGAACGTAAGTGTGAAGACCATATGAATGAAATAACTTATCTAAATGATTGGCAATAGTAGATTTCCCACTTCCTGAGAGCCCAGTAAACCATATAACTAAAGACTTATGACCTTTTAATTTAAATCTTTCTTTAGCCTCAATAGTTAATTCTTGTTTTGTTAAATTCTGCATTTGCAAACAATATTAATGAAAAAATGCAGGAAATTATGCCTTGATGTACAAAACAACTTTGGTGTCGAAAAATTCTTCTTCAAAATAAGATTGGAGCGGAAATATTTTAAAATCAATTTTGAGCTCTGTTAACTCATCGACTACATTTTCACCTTTTAAGTAAAGAATGCCGTTTTTTAAAGAATTGGCATTGTGCTTTCTAAATTTGTTTCTTGTCCAAGGCAAAAAGGCAGGAATGTTCGTTACTGCTCTACTGATTATGAAATCATATGTTGTTTTCAAAGTATCTGCTCTTCCGTGTATTGCAGTAACATTTTGAAGTCCAAGAGAATGGCTTATTTCATTAACAACCTTTATTTTTTTTCCAATGGAGTCAATCAGCGTAAAATCACAGTCTGGAAACATGATTGCCATTGGAATGCCCGGAAACCCACCACCAGTTCCAATATCTAAAATATTTGTTCCTTTTTGAAATCTGATGGTTTTAGCTATGCCAAGTGAATGTAAAACATGTCTTTCGTAAAAATTCTCGGTATCTTTTCTAGAAATAACATTGATTTGTTGGTTCCAATGTATGTATAAGGATTCTAATGCTTCAAATTGTTTTAATTGGAGTTCGTTGATTTCAGGAAAGTATTTTTTAATGAGTTCCATAAAGTATGATCAAAGATACAAGTCAAATGGTGTCTTTAGTTTGATCTATCATACTGGCAAGAAAATCTCTGGCTCGAAATAATTGTGCTTTAACTGTGCCTAAAGGTAAATTCAACTCTTCCGAAATTTCTTCATAACTCAACTCTTCAAAGTATCGTTTTTCCACGAGAACGCGATATCTCGGTTTTAGTTTGCTCACCAACATACGCATATGCCTGACTTTTTGCCCTTGAATAATAGTTTCCTCTGGATCTAAAGTATTTGCTTTTGCGTCCACAAAGATAACCGCTCCATCATTGGTTGTAAAGCCGGTATCCATTGAAGTTACTTTTATTCTTTTTTTACGAATAAAATCAATGCAATTATTGGAAGCGATTTTAAAAAGCCATGTGCTGAAAGCAAAGCTAGGAGAATATTGTTCTAATCTGCTGAAAGCTTTACCGAAAGCTTCTATGGTGAGGTCATCAGCATCATCAGCATGTTTGACCATTTTATACATCATGAAATAAATCGATTCACGGTAACGGTCCATGAGTTCAGCGTAAGCGGCTTGATTTCCTGATTTCGCTAATTCTACCAGTGATAAGTCATATTTTGCTTTATCTGATAAGTGCTCTATATCTACCATTTAACAGTTTCCTTTTTATCTGTTGTATAAAACAAAATGGGCATCAATATGGCGTAAAAAATATCCCAAAGAGGTATGAAAGGAATAAATTTATCTCCTTCTAATTTCTTTAGGCAAAGCCCTTGAATCCACCATTTTATTATTGTTGTAAATAGGAATATGCTTAAACTAAGCCATCTGTATTCTTCATCACACAACAAAATAATAAAGGATATGTACATCATTAACAAGGTAAGGGGATATATTCCTAACAATAACTTTTTGAAAACCTTGTAATGAGAGGATGTTGAAAAATGCCTTGTTTTTTGCCTGATCCAACCAGAATAGGATTCGTGGGGACTTGAAATCATAAAAGAATCAGGTTCAACGCAAATGCTGTAGTTATTCTTTTTCGCAGCGTCTTGAATATAAAGATCATCGTCTCCTGAAGGAACAGCATAATGTGATTTAAAGCCATTAACCGATTCAAAAAGATTTTTTGTGTACGCTAAATTTCTCCCAACACTCATATATGGAATTTTAGCCAATGCCATCGATAAATAATTGATACCAATCCACGCGGTATCGAATCTTATGATTTTATTTAAGAAACCTTTTTTATGCTGATAAGGACTGTATCCTATAACCAATTCTTTATCATTCATTAAATTTTTTGAAATCTGTTTGAGCCAGTTTCTGGAACTCGGCCTACAATCTGCATCAGTCAATACGAGATAATCATATTTTGCACCTTTTATTCCTATCGTAATTGGTAATTTTTTACCAGGTTTTAAATGTTTGCTTTTTGCCACTTCAATAATTTTTAAATTGTTGTATTGACTGGCATATGCGTTTAAAAGATAAGAGGAATCGTCAGTTGATTGATGATTTACCACGATAACTTCAAATTCAGGATAATGCTGTTCCAGAATTAAAGGTAGATTTTCGTATAAATTTTCACTTTCATTTCTGGCGGCAATAATAACAGATACAGCAGCCCATTTAGACTCCTCAGAAAATGACGTTTTTTTGTGAAATGCAAGTCTTGCATGAATTAATAAGGAATACAATAGCTGAATTAGGGCAGCAATGGCCAGAAGAAGAAATAGAAATGTTTTGATATTTAAATCAAATGCGGGTATAAATTGCATTTCGTACAAAGCTTGAGTACAAAGATGGGGCGCTTAAGGAAATACATGTATCTTTGTGAACTGATTTTTTCAACAATTTATGCACTTCGATATACTTCAAAAAGATATCCATAGTAAAGCTCGTACGGGACTTTTACATACAGATCATGGTATAATTGAAACGCCAATTTTCATGCCTGTTGGAACCGCTGGTACCGTTAAAGGTGTTCATCAACAAGAATTAAGGGAAGATATCAATGCGCAAATTATTTTGGGGAATACCTATCATTTATATTTGAGGCCCGGTCTCGATGTTATTTCT
>CANHJY010000117.1 GCA_947461185.1 Flavobacteriales bacterium | reverse complement strand
TATCTCGGTACCACGAATCATAATGTAGAAGAAATAAAGCGTCTTAATCCTAAAGAAATTTGTGGTGTAAAGATTTTTATGGGCTCTTCAACAGGGGATATGTTGGTTGATGACCCAAAAGCATTAGAAGGTATTTTTCAAAATGCACCGTCAATAATAACAACGCATTGCGAAGACGATCCGATGATTAAGGAAAATTTTCAAAAATATTTCAAGGAATATGGTGATGACCTGCCTGCCCGATTTCATCCGATAATTAGGAGTGAAGAGGCGTGTTACAAATCTTCATCTTATGCTGTTTCATTGGCTAGAAAATTTAACTCACGTCTTCATATCCTGCATATAAGTACAGCTAAAGAACTGGAATTGTTTAGCAACGACATTCCCTTAAATGAAAAGCGTATTACAGCCGAAGCATGTATTCATCATCTTTGGTTCAGTGATAAAGATTACGATACAAAAGGTAATTTTATTAAATGGAATCCTGCTGTTAAAAAGGAAAGTGATCGTGAAGCCATTTGGAATGCTGTCAATACAAACGTTATTGACGTTATTGCCACTGATCATGCGCCTCATACGCTGGAGGAGAAGAATCAGAGTTATGCAAAAGCGCCATCAGGAGGGCCTTTGGTGCAACATGCATTACTTGCGATGTTGGAACAAATGAAAGCAGGAAGAATTACACTTGAGAAAATAGTGGAAAAGATGGCACATCATCCTGCTATCTTATTCAAAATGGTTGATAGAGGGTTTATCCGCGAGGGTTATTTTGCAGATTTAGTTGTTTTAAACGAAGCCCCGCACACCGTTACCCGAGATAACTTGCTTTATAAATGTGGTTGGTCTCCATTTGAAGGTGAAAAGTTTAGTTATAGTATAGATAGTACTTTTGTTAATGGTAATTTGGTTTACAAGGACGGGAAAATTATTGAAGGTTCACTTGGTCGTCGTTTGAATTTTAATCAATAATGAAGTATATTATTCAACTGGTTTTAGGATTTTTATTATTTTCTTCTTGTTCGAGTAATATATTTCGAACAGAACCTCCTGAAGACTTGATACCAAGAGATACTTTTGTTTGTGCTTTAAAAGATATTTATATTTTGGAGGGTTTTTTTCAAAACCAATTTATTCAGCTCAATAACAACGTGGAAGTTATTCAGAGATCAGGGGATCAAATTTTAAAAAAATATGGTTTAACTCAAAGTCGATTTAAATCGAGTATGGACTATTACGCTTCTGAACAAACAGAAATGCAGGCAATCAATAATGATTTGTTGGATTCCTTGAACAAAGATCTGAGTACTCTTCAGCTTAAAAATTGATTAACGCTTTCTTTCAGGATTGGTTCTAAGAAAACTTTCCCAATTATTGGATTTTGATTTATTGTGCTCTCCAATTCCTTTTGAAAAATGATGACAAACAGCAACTGCCAGTCCATCTGTTGCATCTAAATATTTCGGTATATCATCGAAATTTAATAGTTTTTGTAGCATAGCTGCAACTTGTTCTTTTGAAGCGTTGCCATTTCCTGTGATTGACTGTTTAATTCTTCTCGGTGAATATTCCTCAAATGGAATTTCTTTGCTTAAACTTGCAGCAATTGCAACTCCTTGAGCTCTTCCTAGTTTTAACATGGATTGCACATTTTTACCAAAAAAAGGTGCTTCAATAGCCATTTCATCAGGGTGAAATTCATTGATAATTCCAGAAATTCGATCGAAGATTCTTTTCAGTTTATCAGGATGATTGGGAATTTTATTTAATTGGATAACACCAAAATTGATTAAGGATAGTTTATTATTTTGAACTCCAATTAATCCATAACCTAGAACAGTGGTACCGGGATCAATTCCAAGAATTATCTTATCTTCAGCCATTGAAAATGCAAACTTTGAGTAAAGCTAAAAAAAATCAGGGTTGGGTAACCTTAAGTGTAAAATTATCCTTGTTTTTGATTTTAATTTGGATTTTGTTTCTTCAAATTAAAAAGATTTCTTGGAGTACCGATTTATTTAAAGATTTTAATTTATTCAGCCTTTTTCTTGTTGTTGCATTAGTTCCATTGAATTGGTTTTGTGAATTTAAAAAATGGAAGATATCAATGAGATATATTTCCGATTCTTTTGAAAACAAAGCAATAAAAAACGCGTTTATGGCGGGTATTGTTACAGGGATGTTAACGCCAAACATGTTAGGGAATTTTGTGGGTAGAATGTTTTATTTTCCAAGAAAATACAGGCTGGAAATTATAATTTTAACTACCTATTCTAATTTGTCTCAATTTATTTGGAGTATAATATTTGGGGTTACCAGCATTGTTGTTATATCTTTTAATGCCTCTATTCCATTCTTTTCTTTAAGTATATTGATAATTGGTTTTCTGTTGATCTTTTATTTTTATCTCGGTCGTTTTCTGTTATTGTTTCCTTTCTTAAAGAAATGGGTAAAACGATTTATTAGCTTCAACTTGACTAATCAATTAAAGTGGCAATTGCTTTTATGGAGTGGTGTTCGCAACCTTATTTTTAGTGTTCAATTTTTGTTTGTTTTACATTTTTTTAATCAAGATATTTCCTTTCAATTGCTTTTATGGATTTGGCAAGTTTACCTCTTTGTCACATTATCTCCTTCATTGTTTTTGGGAAAAATTGTTATTCGAGAATCCATAGCTGTTTGGGTTTTAACAGAGGCTGGTATAAATCCTACGATTGTTGTTTTTTCATCACTGACGATTTGGTTGTTGAATCTTTTTATTCCAACAATTACAAGCCTCGTTTTTTATAAATCGCCCAATATTGAATCAGAATGATGATCTGGTTAATAATTGTTTGCTATGCTTTACCGCTGTTTTTTCTCGTTGTTTTGGGAAGATTTTTTCTTTATCAAAAGGCTAAAAAAAATAATCAAAATTGTCGTCCTTCATCTTTGATAAATTTGCATGAACTAACAGTTGTAGTGCCATTCAGAAACGAAGAGAAAAATTTGAAACATTTTATTTCGTCAATTGAATGTTCGACAAAATTACCGAAACAGTTCATTTTCATAAATGATCATTCAGAGGATAATTCTGTAGCATATTTAGACGCAGTTGCTGAAACAAGAAAGGATCTAAAGATTCTGCATCTGAAAACGAAATATTTTGGAAAGAAACATGCCATCCGATTAGGAATAAGAGCATCTGAAACAGCATTTGTTTTATTACTTGATGCTGATGTTGTTTTTGATTCCCAATTTTTTGAACATCTTTCAACGACCACTGCTTGTGATTTAATTATTCTTCCGGTAGAAATGCAAGCTGTAAAATGGTTTCAACATTTTTTTGTTATCGACGTTAATATTGCTAATGCCGTGAATGAGGGTATGTATGGTTTATATAGGCCGGTTATGGCAAGCGGTGCGAATATGTTGGTCAAAAGAGATAACTTTTTAAAATGGGATACACAAAGTGATTTTATTTATCACGGAGGAGATGACCTCAATATTCTAAAGGATTTTATTCAAAATAAAGCAGCAATCGGATTGGAGCTTGCTAAAAAGTATTCAGTTTTAACAGCTGCGCCAAGTAATTTAACTGCTTATATTTCTCAACGTTTGCGTTGGATAGGAAACGCACGCAGGGTTAAGGATCAATTAAACACAATCTTGATGCTATTGCAAGTTGGTTTAACCATTTTATATTTTGCGGTTATTTTCTATTTTCTAAGCAATAACTTATTACTTGAGGCACTTTTTCTGTTCTGTTCGAAAGTGGTGATTGACATGATCGTATTTTTTGATTTTTTTAGTCAGCGAAAGCAGCTTTCAACATGGATATTAATTCCAATTTATGAGGTATTATTTCCTGTCATTTTGTTTTTTTTAACTTTGGGTTCATTCTTCGCCAAGATAAAATGGAAGGGTAGACCATTAAATTAAAAATATGGAAAGAAAATTTGTTCTTTTGATTATATCGATTGCGTTCTTAAATTGCTTTAATTCTCAAGTTAATAACCAATCGCAGTGTTTCAGTGTTTCTCAAATGCTCGATAAATCAGAAAAGGATTCGCTTTTGGTAACATCTGAATGCGACGTTCTTGATTTTAAAATAGAGATTTACAACCGCTGGGGTGAGGTTTTGTTTACTGCTTATCAAATTGGGAAAATTGATGTTTTCAAGGAGGAGTCAGGGACTCAAATTCAGGCGACAAAGAAAAAAGTAAAGCGTAAATCAATTCCAGTTTTAAATCCTTTTTCCGAAGGGCAATACACTTGGATAACTACCTATTACGATATTTCAGATTTGGATAGAAAAGACAAAAAGTCTCAAAATGGATATTTATATATCACTGAATAACCTGTGATAAAAATAAAAAAGTGGTAACAATGATTACCACTTTATCACTTAAGTTTTATTTTTTAAAACGGTAAATCATCGTCATCAGCTGCACTAGCAAACGGAGTATTCGAATCCGCTGGGCCAATATTCATAGCAGAAGGTCCATCAGCTGGAATTCCTTGCATTGTGGTATTTCCCACCTTTTCTAATCGCCATGCTTCTAGCGTATTAAAGTATTTCAACTCCCCCTGTGGGCTTGTCCATTCTCTTCCTCTTAAATTGAAAGAAACTTCAACTTGTTCGCCATTTTGAAACGTATCAAGTATCGCGCATTTATCTTGGGTTGCTTGAAACAAAATGTCTTGAGGATACATTCCATTGGTGTCAGAAACAACAAATTCTCTTTTTGAAAATCTTTCTGAAACTTGCACCGTTGGACTAATCATTTTTATGCTTCCTGTTAATTTGTACATGTTTTAAAAATTATTAGAGTTAATTATTATTGAAAGATAGCAAGGTCATCCATGCCTCCTTTAATTTATTTTCTTTAAGAAATACTTTGGCTTTTTGGTGGAGTGTTTTTTCCAAATCTTGGGCATCATCAGCTAAAGTTACAAACAAATCACTTAATTCGAGTAGCTTAAATTCATTCACTTCTGTTTCATCCGGTAAGGCTTCAATTCCACCAAGCTGACCTAAATCATTTCCACTTAAAATATCTGAATTTAGAATGTCTTTTGGAATATTATCGAACCCAATTCCGCAAGTTGTTATTGGTTTTTCAATTTCAAACATGGAATTTTCATTTGCCCGACAATACCAATTACCTCCCATTCTTGCTACTAGGTCAATTTTTTGTTGATCAATCAAGCCTTTTTCGTCTAGAATGCGCTCATCAATATGAAATTGAACCACCTCACATATTATGAGATTTCCCGCGCCACCTTCTTTACCCAATTCAATTACCTGATTCACCTTACATTCAAATTGAACAGGCGATTCTGCGACTCTAGGTGGTCTAACCTTTAAGGATTCAAGTTCATGGAGTCCGGATTTCGTAAATTCATTTATTCCAGATGAATATGGCGAACTTGCCAAACTCATTTGATGAACCAGGTCAAAATTAACAACATTGATAACTACCTCCGGAACTTTTTTCACATTTTCGTAAGTGTCCTTTGTTGTGTTCAATCTTCCGGAACGTGCTGGAGAAAAAATTAAAATAGGCGGATTAGCACTAAATACATTGAAAAAACTAAAAGGGGCTAAATTCGGCACACCATCTTCGTTTACTGTTGAGGCAAAGGCAATAGGTCTTGGGCCGATTGCACCCAATAAATATTGATGCATCTGAGGAACTGCAAGGTCTTTAGGATCGAAACTTATCATGAGGTTTGATGATGTCACAAATTTAATTTGAATTCATCAAGTTGCCGAATTCAAAATCAAATACTTATTCACAAAAAGCTAAATTGGATAAAATTATTTACAATCTGTTTTTAAGTTTGGAATTATCCTTTATCTTTGCACTCCAATTTTTTGGTGATTAAAGGTGAAACGACACCATTAATGTTGAAATACTTTATTTGCGGATGTGGTGAAATTGGTAGACACGCTAGACTTAGGATCTAGTGCCGAGAGGTGTGCGGGTTCGAGTCCCTCCATCCGCACTAATGGTCTCGTTTTACGAGACCATTTTTGTTTAGTCATAATTGAAAACAAGATATAATGAATGTTAGTCGGATAAACATCGATGATTTAAATGCAGTTCTTAAGGTTGAAATAGTAGCTGCAGATTACATGAATAAATGGAATGCTACGATAGATAAATATCGTAAAACGGCTAAAGTTCCAGGATTTAGACCAGGACATGTTCCTGTAGGTCTAATAAAAAAACAATACGGTAAAGCTGCATTAGCTGATGAATTGAATAAGTTAGTTAATGATGCTTTATATAATTACATTAAGGACAACAACATTGAGGTATTAGGAAATCCAATTCCTAAGGAGGATTCCGAAGTTAATGGTGATTTTGACCACCCAGACACATTTGAATTCGAATACGAAATAGGGCTCTCTCCAGTTATTAATTTGAGTTTGTCTGATAAAAATTCATTTGATT
>CANHJY010000116.1 GCA_947461185.1 Flavobacteriales bacterium | reverse complement strand
TATTGGAGTCTAATATTCCAGAAGATACGGATATTGCAATCGAATTCACACAGCCACATTTGGCGGTTGATCATATAAAAAAATGCATAGATGCAAAGATTCCTGTAGTTACAGGAACTACGGGTTGGACGCTAGAATTAAACGAAATCGAAAACTACGTTCAAAGCAAAAATGGTGCTTTGCTGCATGCCTCCAATTTTAGTATCGGTGTCAATATTTTTTTTGCAATCAACAAAAAATTGGCAAAACTTATGGCTGACCATCAAGAATACAAAGTAGAAATTGAAGAAATCCATCATCTTCAAAAAATGGACGCTCCTAGTGGCACGGCAATTTCAATTGCCAATGGCATTCTTGAAAATAATTCAAATCTTATTGAATGGGTTTCAAAAGAAGGTGAGCAACCGAATTTTGAAAAAAATCAAATCCCCATTTCAGCATACAGAAAACCTGATGTTCCAGGCACACATGCCGTAACTTATACGTCACCAATCGATACCATTTCTATACACCATGAGGCACACAGCCGAGAAGGATTCGCAATGGGTGCGGTAATAGCAGCAGAATGGTTACATGGAAAAAAAGGTGTTTACACAATGATTGACGTTCTTAATATTGATTAAATATGAATTTACTTTATTTTTACTTGCTTTTCCTAGTTCATCCTTACATTTCATTTTGGTGGCATTTTTTTGAAGCTTCAGGCAGAAAAAAATGGGAAGCTCTTGTTCCAGGATACAATTATTACGTAGCTTTCAAAATTACTTGCGAAAAACCTTGGTGGTCATTACTCATGATCATTCCAGGTATTCATTTATGCATGTGGGCAGTTGTGAATACATCAATTGTTAGAAAATTTGGATATTATTCACCTCTTGACACCATTCAAGGGATATTTTTTCCTTATGTGCTTTTCTATAAAATATTCTCTTCAAAGCAAGAGCCAAAGCCAGTAACAAACTGGGCTAACACCAAAGAAACTGAAGATAGAAAATGGGGAGATCATATAATTCTTTTCATGACCTTACCTGTTATAGGACATGCATTGGCATTTTTGTTTTCACTTCAAGTATTTAAAAGAGATAAACCCGGAAGAAAATCTCATGTTAAAGAATGGGGCGATTCCTTAATGTTTGCGCTAATTGCAGCAAGTATCATCCGAACTTACGTTTTCGAACCTTTCCAAATTCCGACAGGATCAATGGAAAAAAGTTTGCTGGTTGGAGACTTTTTATTTGTTAACAAAACAGCATATGGTGCAAAAGTTCCTGTTACCCCATTGTCATTCCCATTGGTTCACAATACTGTGCCTTGGATAAATGTTCGCTCCTACTCTACTTTGGAAACTTGTAATTATTGGAGAATTCCGGGGTATGCAAATATTGAGCGAAATGATGTCGTTGTATTTAATTTCCCAGCCGGAGATACCGCAGTTTATGATCCAAGAGTGCCAGATGGTTTGATGGGACATAATTATCATGATATTTTAAATAATGAAGCATTAATATTATTTCAACAACAAAATCAACCCACCCAGAGCGATAGTTCTGCAAACATTAAATTAGCGAAGGAATTCATCTCAAATATTGAATTTTGGAAATCCAAAGCAAGAAAAATGTTGTCTGAGAAAAAGATAGCGCACGACATGAGCACTGGAAAAACAATATCTCATTTTGGATTGATATATCGTCCCGTCGATAAAAGAGAAAATTATGTTAAGCGATGTGTTGGATTACCAGGAGATTGGATGGAAATCAAACAATCTATATTGTACGTCAATGACAAACCAGCTTACGTTCCAGAAAATCAAAATATTAGGTATGCTGTCACGAATTTTGGCGAGTTGAATTACAAAGCAATGATGGAGAAATACGGCCTTGAAAGAAGTCGAAACGACTACCAATTTGATCAAAGTCGAAATTGTCACATTATGGAATTAACCCAAACTCAATTAAAACAATTACAAAAGGATTTTCCGGATGCTCGTTTTAACAAAGAACTACAACCTCAATATGCTGATAACCTTTATTACAAACCAACTGCATTAGATTGGTTAAATAACATCCACTATTTCCCTAACGATTTTTATATCAACAATACGGCAACTGATTTTACTCGTTTTCAAATTCCAAGTCGGGGACAGACTGTTAAAATATCAAAAACGAATATTGCTTGGTACCGAAGAATAATAACTGCATATGAGGGTCATAGTTTAGATGAAAAAGCTGATGGAATTTATATTGATGGAAAGAAAACATCAAGCTATACTTTTGCTATGAACTACTACTGGATGATGGGAGACAACAGATATAACTCAGCTGACTCGAGATTCTGGGGATTTGTGCCAGAGGATCACATAGTTGGAAGAGCATCTCTTGTATGGTTCTCCAAAAGTATAGATCCTACAATCGGAATTCGTTGGGATCGAATTTTCAAATGGATTGAATAATGCAAACTGTCTTTCCAACTTCATATTTTGGAAATTTGGAATACTTCAAACAGCTTTGTAGAGAACAGAATCCACATATTGAAACAAAGGAACATTTCATAAAACAAACTATTCGTTCTAGATGTATTATTCTAGGTGCTAATGGAGCGCTTACTTTATCTGTTCCTGTAATTAAGACACTTGGATCTAAAACCCCTGTGGATCAAATTTTAGTTTCAGATGATACTTCTTGGAAAAAAGAGCACTGGCGATCCATTCATAGTGCTTATGCTGCTTCGCCTTATTTCGAGCATTATGAAATGGACATCAAATCTTTGATTTTTTCAGATTACAAATATCTTTTAGACATAAATACTGCGATAACCAATTCAATCATAAAATGGCTCTCCCTGCCCATTCAATTTCAATTCACAACAACATTCGAAACGCACTACGAAAAAGATTTCCGATTGTATGATTTTGAACGGTGTGAAAAGATCCTACCCTATATACAGGTCTTTCCTTCATATAATTCATGCCATTCGAGTCTTTCCATTTTAGATTTATTGTTTTGCGAAGGTCCGCTTAGTAGAAATTGGATAATTTCTTAATTACACATTTTATTCAGTCAAATAACACTAATTTTAAATAAAAAACAATGCATAAAATTATCTCCGCTTTATTCTTGTTGGTTAGCTTTCAATTTTACACTCAAAAAACAAGATCTGTAGTATTTTACAATGTTGAAAATTATTTTGATACCATTGATGGAACGAATGATGACGCAGAGTTTCTTCCTGGGAGTGAAAATAATTGGAATGCTTCAAAATACATTGAAAAGCGTAATCATATCAATGAAGTTCTTGATTCGATAACAAATCCATTGTTTATTGGAATGTGTGAAATTGAAAATGAAGCCGTTTTGCGTGACTTAAATGCGCATTCTAACAATAGAAAAGCATTTGGTGTTGTTCACCAAGAAAGTCCTGATGCACGTGGAATTGATGTTGCGATTATGTACGATAGTAGCACTGTAAAATTTATTTCAAGTGGAAAAATTCGATTTATTCTTCCCAATCAAACTGAACCATCAACACGAGATATTCTTTGGGGAAAATTCCTTCGTAAAAAGGATACCATTTTTGTAATGGTTAACCATTGGCCTAGCCGACGAGGAGGTCAAGAAGAAAGTGAACCTTTGCGCCTTGAAGCGGCAAAAAACGCCAGACTTTTTATAGATTCCGTATTGAACGTTAATCCAAATTCAAAAATAATATTGATGGGTGATTTGAATGATTATCCAACAGACAAGGCACCGATGATGATTCAGGAAAAATTAAATCCGATGATAACGAAGGAAAGTGGTGAATTTGGTGGTTCACACAACTATAAGGAAACTTGGGATGTGCTCGATCATATTTTTGTTAGTCCGAGTTTAACCAATTCAAAGAAAGGTTTCAAAATATGCGCTGCTTCTGGAAAAATTCATTCTTTTCCATTTCTGCTTTCAGAATACAAGGGACAAACGGTTCCATTTAGAACATATGGAGGAAGCACTTATTTAGGTGGCTATTCTGATCACTTACCAGTTTCCATTAAGATTTCCTTGCCTTGAGGTATTTTTGCTTTCTCAAATTGGTAGGGTAAGCGCTCCTTGTATAAAAATTTCTTTTGTGCAGATTCAAAAGGTCGATAGATGTAATAAACAGAATTATTATAAACTAAAACTTTATCGACATATTTGAATGCAAGCTTTACCTTTTCAGAAACTTCACCGGTTTTTAAATCCATCAAACCTAAATAGGTAAAACCATCCTTTTCGTAAAGCGCGTATATCATTCCGGTTTGTCTATCCTGAAGTAATTGTTTTGCCCAACCAGTATATTTTGGATTATAATGATGGTAAATGGACACCGAATCTAATGGTTCACCATTCCTATCAAAACTCAATAAGCGATCTTTATAATAATCAAAAACATAAAAGGTGTCATTTTTACCAAACATTGGAGCATAAAGTTCTTTGTAATAAAGTGACTGTGTAAAGTAATTAGCTCCAACCCAAACTTCAGCATCAATACCTGTTTCCAGCTCTTTATATTTTGCCCAGAGTTTAGTTCTTACATCTACCCATTTGTATTCGGAGCGATACAATTCCATCATTAATTCGTCTTCAATTTCTGCAATCCTTTTATAAACGGAATCCAATTGGTCAAAGGCAAAATAATCGAATGCAGGATACAATTCATTGAAATTCGAGAAAAACAACTTTGTTGTTGATGTATCAACAATGGGCGCTACATAATTGAAAAAATAATCTCTAGGTAGCGTTGCAAGTTGGAGCGTATCCTTAACCAAACTGACACAAAAAACATTTTCTTTACAAATAACATGTGCATTGCCTCTGAAATCGCGAACCATTTCTTCAGCAACATCTGGAATTGTAAATGAACTTAAAATCTGTTGCCCATCATACAATTTCAAATCACTTCCTTTTTTCAATTGTTTTGGATAAGTTAACAATACCATCTTTCCGTTTGGAAGAATTTCAAAATCGGCAACGCTAATCTCTTCAGATTGAAATACTGTATCGGGAACACCTGGAGGCCTTACCACCACTTCGTTAAGTGTTCTACTCGAAAGTGGAACCATTTCAAAAGTCCATCTGAGCGTATCATCATTATACTCGATAAATCCTATTTTTCTTATAGCATTTAATGAATTATATAATGGATGGCTGAATGATAACTCATAACTTTTATTTTCCTCAAGAAAAACATCGACCCTACCCTTACCATGAGACGTTTTTAATATCGTAGCGTCATTTTCTGATTTGATACTTAAATTGACATTGTTAATTCCTTCACCAGTCCTTTTATCGAGAATATTTATTTGGATAAATGGCTGATCATTTTGAGCCAATGAAATATTCGAATGGCCACTTAGCAGAATTAAAAGAAATAAGAAAACGGAAAATCTCATAACCAAGAGATGTTATAAGTTGAGATTTCCATAAAAATCAAATCAAACTTTTACGCACCAATGAAAAACATCTTCAGTTTTTCCACACTTAACGTCATCTAAATATTGTCTGATTTTATTGGATATTTTACGGGTCTCAATTGGAGGAAGATTAAAGGTTTCCTCTCTGTACCCTATTTTTACTATTGGTGCAATTGTCGCAGCTGTTCCAGCTCCAAAAGCATCTTCTAATGAACCATTTTTAATTGCTGTGATAATTTCTTCTACAGAAACTTTTCTTTCTTCAATAGGAATCCCCCATTTTTCAGCAATTTCAAGAACTGATCGTTTGGTTACACCTCTCAGAATGGTATCTGCCTCTTCTGAAGGCGTGATAAGTGTTCCATTGATAACGAAAATAATGTTCATCGTTCCCGATTCTTCAATGTATTTATGTTCTTTACCGTCCGTCCAAACCAGCTGGTGGAAACCTTTCATTTGACCTTGGCGTGCAGGGAATAAGGATGCGCCATAGTTTCCAGCTGTCTTTGCTCTTCCCACTCCACCGATAGATGCACGAGTATAAAACTCTTCGATTTTAACATTAACAGGTTCTGAATAGTATGCACCAACAGGGCTAGTAAATATGATAAACTTATATGTTTCAGAAGGACGTATTCCAACAAATTCATCCGTTGCGAATAAAAAAGGACGAATGTACAAGGATTCTCCATCTTTTGAAGGCACCCAGTTTTTATCAACTTCAACAACTTTCCTAACCAATTCAACAAATAAATCCTGAGGAATTAATGGCATGCACATTCTTTCACAAGACTCTTGAAACCGTTTTGCGTTCATGTCAGGACGAAAAATCAAAACCTCTCCTTCCGGAGTTCTATTCGCTTTTAAACCCTCAAAAATGGACTGGCCATAATGTAAAGCGGATGTCGCTGGATGAATATTTATTGATTGAAAAGGAACTATTTCAGGTTGTTTCCATTCACCATCGGCGTAATCCATTACCAACATGTGATCGGAGAAAATTTTTCCGAAAGGTAAGTTGTTCCAATCTACATCATTCCAAT
>CANHJY010000115.1 GCA_947461185.1 Flavobacteriales bacterium | reverse complement strand
GCTGTCAATAGCTGTCCATGTACCTATTGGGTATTCCATTTCAATAATGAAATTCGATCCAAATGAAGCATTAGGGGGATTAATTGGTTGGTTCCATTGCAAAATTGCAGTTCCATCTGATGGATTGGTCACATCCAAGAAAATATTGCTGATGGTGTCACTGTATCTCCTTGTATTGCCATTGCAACCTGAAACTACCGCTAAATAATAATCATTTTGCTGATTAACCGCATTAACAGAAAAAGTTGAGTTTGAAATTGAATTCAAAGTTCCCAATAATCCATTTTGAACAGAATAGATTTCATATGCAACAAAGGTTCCTTGAGGATCATTAACTGGTGTCCATTGAATAGTGTAATTCCCATTCGAACTGCCCTGAATACATGAAATACCTGGCGGATAAATTACCCCTGGGTTGATAACATTTATAGTTACTGTGGCATATTTTACTTTCGGAACTTGGCAATAATTATCTTGTACTTTAAATACAAAATAATACGGCATCTGGTCAACACTATTTCCGATGGCATCAACAAGATGATCGCATGTTGTTTGCCAATTAAATGTTGCACTTACTCCTTGTATTCCGGTTATTAATGGCGTAGCGTTCAAAGTTGCACAGGGCGCAATATCACAACCTGTGGCACTTGTGAAATTGGTTCCGAACATCGGTCCGCTGGCTGAAAGAATATTGGATTGAGGAGAACCATCTTGAAGCAATTCAATGTCGGATGAAGCCAAATTGAAATTGACTAAAGATCCCGCATTTATGTTTGTTTCAAACGTGCCACCGGTAAATGGGCCTGTAATTATTGGTGTATTATTACTACCAGAACATGAAGCCACAACCAACTGCATTTCTCTTTCTACAAAAGCATTCAATACACCATTTCTGAAAGATTTCACCACGACTTTTACGACATAACTTCCTGGCGTGTAAGAAGTAAAAATGAGTGCACCTGAATTGGGATTAATTCCAGCAGGAATATTTGATGGATTCAAAATTATCCCTGGCGTTGGTGAATTGAAGGAAAAACCAGTTTCGTAGGGAATAGGAGCAGGATTTGCCGGCGGATTATAAATTCCTGAGGTAAAGTTATTGTAAGGTATTCCAAATGAAACAGCGATTGAATCCAAATCTGGATCAACTGCGTTCATATTATATTCGAAAGGCGTACCGGCGCAACTCACAAAATAAGGTTCTTGTAAAAATCGGGGGGAATTGTCAACACATCCTGATGTTCCCGTTTGAAAAATCGCTGAGGCGATTGTCATTCCGTAGGTTGATGGGTTTGTTAAATTGGTTATGGTATTGCTCCTGGAAAAATTATCATAAGTAAAAATCCAACCCGTAGCTGGTGGCGTTCCAGAAATAGCGACTGGACTGCTTCGATAGGTTATTTTCTCAATGGCTCCAATACCATTTCCTCCTGCAAAACCAGATCCGCAGTCTAGAGGTGGAGGTGAACCAGTTACCTGATTGCAAGTTGGAGAAATATCTTCCCTAGAAAAAAAAGGAAGGACAATAGAGGTTAAGGTAGGGTGATTCCAAACTCGGATAACTTCAGAAACGGTATTTATTTCTGCACCATTACAATCTCTAAAAAAAGTTAAGGTAAAAACATAGTTGTTTCCAGAACATTCCCAAGTGATCTCCCCTCCCATCACATGATTTGCTCTCGATATGTTTATCGAAAAAAGAAAAAGCAAAGCCAAAGTGATTTTTGTCATACGCTAATTTAACGAAACGAGGTCAAAAGTAGTATAACGACTTTCAAAGGAATTTGTTATCAACCTGCACTGACAACTGTCATCTCCTCCCATTTCAAATATTTAATTGCCAGTTCTTGTATGCGTTCAGGGGTAATATTATTGATTGCATCAATTGACTTATTGTAAAAATCCAAGTTTAATCCGAATGTTTCAACTCCTAAAAATAAATCAGTCAAAGCATAAGGCCCATCCGCACTTTTAAGCAATTGGCCGATCATGTAGTTTTTAACCAAAAGTAATTCTTCAGTTCCTACAAGTTCTGTTTGCAATCGACTGATTTCCATTTGTATCTCAATAAGCGTAGCATCTTTGACATCTTTACCTACTTCGGTTGCAATAACAAAATATCCAGTCTCATGCAATTCACCTAAAAGTGTCCCTATTCCGTAGGTATATCCTTTATCTTCTCTAATATTTGACATCAAGCGGCTGCCAAAATAATCACCAAGAATTGTGTTTAGGACAGTAAAATCGCAATAATCAGGATGGGTTTTGTTGAATAAAATTCTTCCGACCCTTATTGCCGTTTGCAATGCCCCTTCTTTAACCAAATGTGATGCTCCTTTGATATTTGAAAATTGCCCTGGGAAAATAGTTTTCTGAGGTTTAGCCCATGCACCGACTATATCTATAATTTCGTCAATGTGATCTTGCTGTAAATTTCCGACTACAACAACTTTTTCAAGACCATTTAGGTAATTCTCATTATAAAACTCCCTCAATTCTTGACTTGAAACAACATCAAAATCAGCTATTTGAACCAAATTCCCATAAGAAGAATTTGCAAAAATTCTTTCTTGAAATTGACGTTGTGCCAGAAAATTCACCTTTTCCATATTGACCAAAAACCTTTGTTTTCTATCAGAGATTAATTCTTTTACCTCCGAATCTAAAAAAGCAACGTTTGCAATGGCATCAGCAACAATTCGCAAAATAGACAACAGATTTTCTCGCAAGGCATAAATAGATACAACAGCATTTTCATGAGATACGCTAGATTCATAAAAGCCTCCTAAAGTATCTATTTGTTCGTTAATTTGAATTGATGATTTTGTTGATGTTCCAGAAAGTAATAAACCATTCACTAAGGATGAAACAACAGGGTTAGCTATGGTTGTTCCTGCAGTAAAATACAAATCCAGTCGCGATGTTTCGTCTGAAACGTCTTTCATGAAATATAATTTTGCATTCGCAGTAACATCAAAATGACGCAGCGTAACGAAGTCGATTTTATCAATTTCTTTTAATTCCGGTTGGAGCGTTCTATCTAACATTTTAGGATGCTTTAACTTTTAACAATGAACAATTGGTGGCTTGCAAAATTTGTATAGCTATTTCTTGAATATGATTTGGATTTATGGCTTCATAAATTTTATGTTCTTCATTGATACCATTCGCGTCCCCGAGAAGTTCAAAATGACAGAGATTCATTGCACGATTTAAAATACCCTGATTTTCAAATTCTCTCGAAGTTCTAATTTTATTTTTGATTCTTTCGAGTTCACTGTCTAAAATCGAAGTTGCTTTTAAATTTTCAATCACTTTCCAAAACGCCTTATCCAAATCATCGAAATTCACATCTGGATTCAGTTTTCCAGAAACCATTAAAAGACCTTCATCATGGGACCCAGTAATGTATGCATTGATTTCACTGCAAAGTTGTTGTTCCTTTTTAAGAGAAATATACAAACGAGAAGACTTGTCGCGTCCTAAAATATCCGATAATAAATCTGCCATATAGTAACCCTCACTTCTTCTTTCCGGCATTTTAAAAGCATAATAAAACGCATTTGCTGGAACATTGCGCTCGATAGTTTGCGTTCTGAATTCATTTTGTTTAGGTTCTGCTTCCAAAAGTCTAGCTGGCTTAATTCCAGAGGGAATATCTGCAAAATACTTTTCCACTAAAATTTTCACAGATTCCAACTCAAAATTTCCTGCAATACACAAAATGGCATTTGAAGGATTGTAATATTTTTTGAAAAATGTTTTGACGTCGGTCATTTGAGCCTCTTCAATATGATTGATGTCTTTGCCTATTGTTGCCCACTTGTAAGGATGTACCTTGTAAGCAAGTGGTCTCAATTTCAACCAAACATCACCATAAGGTTGATTTAAATATCGCTGTTTAAACTCTTCGATCACAACATTACGCTGCACATCTAAACTTTTCGGAGTAAAAGAAAGCGATAACATGCGATCACTTTCAAGCCAAAGTGCGGTTTCGAGATTATTTGCAGGTAATACATCATAATAATTTGTTATATCATTAGAAGTAAATGCATTACTCTCTCCACCAGCCATTTGCAAAGGAGAATCGAAATCTGGAATATTAGATGACCCACCAAACATCAGGTGTTCGAAAAGGTGAGCAAAACCAGTCTTTTCCTCCGCTTCATCTCTTGCTCCCACATCATAAAGCACATTTACAACGGCCATTGGTGTTGTAACATCCTTATGAAATAAAACGGTTAAGCCATTATCTAATTTAAATCTATCAAAGTGAATCATTAAAACAAAAATTTAGTGTTATGTTGCTCATTTAAAGCAATATGGTATTCATCTAATATTTCTTGAAAAATAGTTTTTACAGGAAGAACATTATCTAATAATCCAGAAACTTGACCTATTTCCAACTCACCTTCCTTCAAATCTCCCTCAAACATTCCTTTTTTTGCCCTTCCACGACCGAGGAGTTTAATCAATTCTTCTTGCGAAGCACAGTTTTTGTATGCCTCAACCACTTCATCAAAAAATGGATTTTTAAGTAAACGAACCGGTGTCAATTCTTTTAGAGTAAGTAAAGTGTCTCCTTCTGAAGCCTCAATTACTTTTTGTTTGAAACCTTCATGCGCGCTAGATTCCTCAGACGCAACAAATCTACTTCCCATTTGGACACCCTCTGCGCCAAGATTCATAGCTGCCAAAATTGCCCTGCCAGTTCCAATTCCTCCAGCAGCGATCAAAGGAACTTGAATAGCTTTTGATACCATGGGAATTAGACACAACGTTGTTGTTTCATCCCTTCCATTGTGACCACCAGCCTCAAAACCTTCGGCAACAACGGCATCAACACCAGCTTCTTGGGCTTTTAATGCAAATTTCACACTTGAAACGACATGTACAACAGTGATATTATGTTGCTTCAAATAGGAAGTATAGGTTTTCGGATTACCAGCTGAGGTAAAAACGATTGGAACTTTATGTTTGATTATGGTTTCAATATGTTTATCAATGTCAGGATATAACATGGGTAAATTCACTGCAAAAGGTTTATTCGTAGCCGACTTACATTTTGAAATATGTTCATCCAGCACCTCTGGGTACATCGAACCAGAACCAATTATTCCTAATCCGCCTTCATTGGAAACAGCAGAAGCCAAACGCCATCCAGAACACCAAATCATTCCGCCTTGAATAATCGGATAGCGCACATTAAAAAGTTCACAGATTCTATTTGACATTGACCTTTAAAGTGATTATTTGAAACTTGTAAATTATCAATTACGAAAGTAACTTTTTTGCGCCAATACACTCAAGTACTTTCAAAGAAACTCTTAACTTTTTGCGTTAAATAAATACGAATTTCGTAATTTTCACCTGTGAAGCAATATTGTCTTTAAATATGTCGAGATTACTTAACCGCCTTGTGCTTTTGTGTTTCTTTCTGTTGCAAATCAACAGTTCAGATGGACAAACAATAAGCTTTGCTCATTCGATTTATCACGGTTTTATTGAAAATAAAGGCCAATGGGATAAAGATGTATTGTTCCAATCTAAATTCTCTGGAGGTAATTTGTGGATCCAACAAAAAAAGTTCGTGTTTCATTTGCAAGACTTTTCGGCGATGCATGAAAATCACGATTCGGACCTGAAAATTATTTCGGAACCCATTGTAGCTCAAACTGCTGTTCATCTTAATTTTTTAGGTGCCCAAGAAGTAAAAAAAATAGAAAAAACCTTACCGTCATCACACTATTACAACTATTTCATTGGACAAGATTCGAGTAAATGGACCGGTGGGGCGCATGCTTATCAGGAAAGTGTGCTCAAAGATTTTTATAATGGCATTGATTTAAAACTTATCGAACAGCAGCAAGAATTGAAGTATGAATTTCATGTTGCACCATATGTAGATCCAAATTCTATACGTTTTTCCTATTCAGGTGCTGATGAAGTGTATGTAAATAATGAAGGTAGTTTAATTGTAAAAACGAAACTCGGAAGTATTCAAGAAAAAAAACCGTATGCCTATCAAATTTTAAATGGTAAAATTATCGCTGTTGAGTGCAACTTTAAATTGGTTGATGGGATCGTAAGTTTTGAATTGAAGGAGTACAATCCAAAAGTAACCTTAGTTATAGATCCTGTGCTCGTTTTTGCCACCTATTCTGGTTCTGTAACCGATAACTTCGGCATGACAGCTACATATGGATATGATGGTAGTGCTTACTCTGGAGGTGTCCTTTACGGAAACGCCTACCCTACACCCGATAATAATGCTTTCGATGTGAATTCCAATTTTACTGTTGCAAACAATGGAAACGGTGCTGGTTACGGCATAACTGATGTTTTTCTCACTAAATACGCTCCAGACGGTTCCACAATGCTTTGGACAACATTTTTAGGTGGAGGTGATAATCTTCAAGGCACCGAAACCGTTCACAGTATGATTGGTGACCAACAAAATAACTTATATGTTTATGGTGCAACTTCAAGTACCGATTTCCCCGTGTTTAATGCTTATCAATCGTCCCATGCAGGAGGGGTTGCGGGTTCTAATTTTCTTCAAAATGGTGTGTATTTTCAGAATCAAGGCACCGAT
>CANHJY010000114.1 GCA_947461185.1 Flavobacteriales bacterium | reverse complement strand
GCTGCTAAGTGTTCTATCTTTTTTGTAGACGAAGACCAGCGCGTTACCATGAAGGATATCGGTTCCCGAGGGGAAGTTGAATTTTGGGCAAACCGGGCAGGGGCGAAAGTGCATTATATGGAATTGGAGAGCCAGTTTCGTTGCAATGGAAGCGACGGTTATTTGGCTTGGTTAGACAATATGTTGGGTATTCGCGCTACAGCAAATTTGAATATTTCTGAATTGAATTATCAATTTGAAGTAGTCGATGATCCGAATGTATTACGAGATCGTATTATTGAATACAATGCAATTCGTAATCGTGCGCGCATGGTGGCGGGTTACTGTTGGCCATGGAATTCGAAAAAAGATAAGAAGGCTATGGACATTGTTATTCCAGAGCATAATTTTGGGATGCAATGGAATCTGATGCAAGACGGAATGCTTTGGATTATCAGCCCCGAGTCTGTGAATCAGATAGGCTGTATTCACACTTGTCAAGGCTTGGAAGTCGATTATGTCGGCGTTATCATTGGTCCAGACATGGTCATCCGTAATGGTCAATGGGTCTGCCGACCCGAGTATCGCGCAAGCAGCGACAAGAGTGTTCACGGCATGAAAGGCCTCATGAAACGCGATCTACAGAAAGGCAAAGAGATGGCAGACTTAATTATCAAGAATACCTATCGAACCCTCATGACTCGCGGAATGAAAGGATGTTTGGTTTATAGCAGTGATGAGGAGACTAGGGGGTGGTTGCGGAGAAATCGAAATACGTCATTAGCTCACTGACGAATTTAAAAATTTCGATATAGAGAATGAATATCCTTCTTAGATATGATAGGAAGAATATTGACTTAACTGCATTACTGTGAGATGAAGTGTTCGTACGAGGTATACTTGTAAAAATGTGAGCCCAAATGAAACCATTTAAAACAATTTCAAGAGGCAGTTTATTTACGGCTCGGGAGTTTGGTTATTCTACTAAATTCTTGATTTTTTTTCTTACTTTCGAAAATGTGAAATAAATTTTAGTATTCAAATCTTGATTGTGATTTAATAGGAAGTTTTGTAGCGCTAATAAAAGAGTAATTAGGAAAAAATATAAACATGGAAAAAGAAAATCAAAATATTCAGGTAGGAATTGTTCTGCACTATTTCAAAAGTCAAATAAGAATCCCTGATGTTCAGCGAGAAGATACTGCTTGGACACTGGAGCAAAAACAATTACTTATTGACTCTATTTATAACAATTACGATATACCGAAATTTTATTTCAGAAAAGATGATAACGATGAAGAAATTTGGTGGTTATTGGATGGACAGCAAAGGATTACTGCAATAACAGATTTTTTAGAAGACAAATTTCCTTTAGATGGAGGAAGTGATATAACTAGTATACCAAAACAAATACAGAATAAGAGATTTAGTGAACTTGCAGCCAAAGACAAAGGTAAAATAAGTGGTAGAAGTTTGAATTTTGTAATTATGGTTTGCAGCGAAGAGGAAGAAGAGGATTTGTTTTTAAGATTAAACAAAGGAACTCCACTTAATGCTGCTGAAAAAAGGAATGCAGTTAAAGGTGAATTCAAAGATTTGGTGAAAAAGCTTTCTTCACATCCGTTTTTTAAGACTAAAATAAATTTCTCATCGGCTAGATATGCTGTAGATGGTGTTGTTGCCCAATTGTGCGTTTTAACTCTAAATAACGCAATCGTGGATATAAAAGGGAAGCAGATTATGGACATGTATGTAGCAAAGAAAAGATTTCCAGAAAAGGATAAAATCGAAAAAAAAGTAAGTGCGACTTTAACATGGATGAATCAGGTTTTCAAAAAGAAAGAAACATATTTAAAAAAATACAGCATTTGGTCTATTTACATTTTCTACAATGATCTCAAGGAAAATTATTCAATCACGGGTATTACCAAGGAAATGTTTTTTGATTTTTTCAATTCATTTGAGACCGAAAGGCAAAAAAACAATCAAAAAACTGAAGATGACGCATCATTTGACAGGGATTTGAATACGTATACAATTTTATGTGTAAATGGATCAGATTCCCAACAGGCATTATCAAGAAGAAATTCAATAATGATGAAAAAATTTCTAACTGCATTTCCTGATATTGAAACAAAAGACACGAATAGAAATTTTACACCGGACCAAAAAGAAACAATATACTATTTATGTGATCAAAAATGTCAAGGAGCACCAGGGTACAGTTGCCCTCAAAATGATAAAACAATCCCTTTCGAAGAGGCCGAATTTGATCACATCAAAGAACATTCTGATGGCGGTAAGTCGACTGTTGAAAATGGTCAAGTACTATGTAAAGCATGTCATAGCCATAAAACTAAAGCATCGATAAAAAAAAGAAAGAAGATAAGATAGATAAACTGTTACTGACATCTTGTAAGTCTAACCCTTTATGAATGAGGCTATACGTAAACCGTTAGCGTTACTAATTAAAGACAGCGATAGTCATCGAATTAAGGAACAGACACAGAAAAGAAATGTCTTTTTTTTGCAATGCAATGCTAAAATTATTATGAAGTTCAAAAGGTTTGGGAGGCGAAATAGCTTTTTACTTCTATTAATAATTGAGGTATTTTAGGCACTAAAATAAATCTTCAGATTTCTTTGATAGATTTTTTAATGTTATTTTGGTACTGAATAAAATGGGGAATTTGAAAAATATATATTTAATTTTATAACGAATAGTTCTTTACGCGGAATTAAGCAAAACGAGATAATATGAGATTTCATAAAGTTAAACATCCTGTTGGTGGAGCCAAAAGAGGTCCAAAAGATGCGAATATCCAATATTTTAATGGAGACTATGAGGAGAAGATTGATATTCTAGTTAGAGAGACAATCCAAAATCCATTGGATCACCCATTGAATGCAGATGAGCCAATAAAAATTGTTTTCAAGCAGAGGTATATCGCTACTGATGAAATTCCCAATAAGTCAGAGCTTTTGGAAACTCTTAAAGCGTTGTTGTCTCAGATTAAACTACATAAGCAAAGTAATACGGGAATAGCCGCGGAGTTTCAAAAGTTTTATGAAGAGGCGGTCAAAAAATTGACTTTAGACAACATTTGCATTCTACAAATTTCAGATTACAATACAACGGGATTAACAGGGAGCAGATCTGATATGAAATCTGATATTGGTCGCTTTTTAGGTGGAGTAGGATGGTGGGACGATAGTAGTTCTGGAGGTGGCTCTGGCGGTTTGGGTAAGTTTGCTCCATTTAGGTTTTCAGGTATTAACTTCTGTTTGTACTCCTCATTTAATACCAACAAAGAATATGTTTATTACGGTTGGGGTACTAATTTCTATCACCAAGTAGGTCGGGAACAATATACTGGCGAAGCGATTATGGGAAAAGAGATTGCGGGTGACTTTGATGTTGTAAAGTTAAATAAGCCATTGACTTCAGGCTTTTTATCTGATAGAAAGGAATTGGGAACAGATGTTTTTGCAATCGATTTTATAAAGGATAAGCAAGGGATAATTGAGTGGCGAAAGGAGATGGCGAGGGCTACCATTCGTAATTTTTTCGGGGCAATCATTGATAAAAAGTTGATTGTGGAAATAGAAGAGTATGGCAAGGATAAAATAGCTATTGATTCCGACAACATTAAGTCACATCTTGATCTTTTTAAATCAGCGGAATTTAATAATGCGAAAGATTATTTAGCTGATGGCTTCACAGTTGAGGCGGTTAATTGTTACTCAAATGGTAATCAATATGAGTCTGATCCCAATGAAACTCCTACCCTTGGAAAGTGTTTTATCAAAATTATCCAGGATGATGAATTGTCGAGGTATTTTACATTCATGCGTGGGCCTCGAATGTTGATAAAAATAGAAAAAGTTAGGTATGGTGATTTAGCTTTTTCTGGTGTGTTCGTGTGCGATTCTAAAGAAGGTAACGACGTTTTAAGAATACTTGAGGATTCGCATCACAGGGATTGGAACTATGAATCGGCATCCGATAAGAAAGTGCGCAAGGAAATTACAGACTTTATTAAACGTGTGGTTGAATTGGTAGCCAAATTCGATAATCCTGATGAGTTTACAATTTCCGGCTCAAAGTTATTGTCAATTGGTGGTAATTCATCTAAAAGCGATAGTGGTAAAAACGGAGAGGGGGAGCAGGATGAGGAAGCCGCTATTGTTATTCCAAAGAATGTTTCGACAACCAAGGTAAAGTCTACTGATTTTGGTGGAGAGTATAAAATTGATGGTAAAGGCCGAAAGAAGAAGACAAAGCCTAAAAAGGAACGTTATAAAAAGCCTAACGATGGTGGAATTCCACCTTCCGCGCCACCAAAAAAGAATCGTGAATATCGCGTGGATGATTTCAATGCAATGATTTTTAAAAACGACGCCGTTGAAAGTGAGTATCACTTATTTATTGACTCATCTAAAGTTTCAGACATTCGCTCAATTTCTTTCGAAATCCTAGGAGGTGATTCTAGTATGAGAGATATTTCATTTATTGAAGCAATATTTGATCAAAATGGTGTTGCTCTGGAGCGAGATACAAGGCCTGGTTCTTCCATAAATTCATTCGAGAATTTTTCTTTGATTCCCGGAAAAAACCAATTTATTGTTAGAATGAAATTTGATAAAAAAGTTCAATTATTAATCAACTGATTATGGCAATCTTCAATAGCCCACACCCACTTTTAGATAATAGTAGTGGCAATTTTAAAGGTTTTTATTTTAATGTCGAACTTTCTGATTGTAAAGTGGAAGACGGTATCTATATATTTCACCTAAAAGCGCAAATAGATGAAGATAACCTTCTAAGTTTAATCGATAAGGGGTTAGTTGCGTTTGCAGTAAAAATAGAGAATAAACCTTATTTTGTTAAGAGTTATAAAGCGGATCAAAAAAATCCCTTTGATATAGTGGTTGAAATTCCATATGAATCTATTTCCTCAGAGTTTAATTTTGAAATTAAACCGCTGCTTGTAACCAACTCAGCGTTCGTCTATCAAAACAGCAATGCGGATGCTCCTATGTGTGATTATAATTTTAATTTAAGTGCATATCAGATTATTGGAAGTCACTCAACTCTTAAGCTTAGTTTTGAGCGTGGTTATAGGAAAATAACATCTGGACCTTTGATCAAGATTGTCAAATTGAATCCTCCGAATAAACCTAAGGCTGGGACAATGGACATCAAACTCAATGAAGATGATTTTATACAAGTTTGTGTTTCTGATTCCAACTATACAAAGTTTATTGCCATGAATACGAGGGAGCCAAAGCTTCTCGATTCTTTGATTACTTTACCCGTTCTCCAATATGCGCTTTCTGAGCTTTTAGTAGATGAGGAATTAAGGGAAAAATCATGGGCTAAAATGTTAGACGAAGAATTTGATTTATTTCCGGACATGAATAATCAAGAGTCGGTATTAATGAAATGCGATGAAATTTTGAAAAGTTCAATATTGTCGTTCATGGATTATTTTGATAGGAAATATTTAGATATATAAAAGGACGTAATAAAACCAGTATTATGAGTGAAATAAAGGTTCCGGCTCTGAAGGTTGAATTTATTGAAGTGCTAATTGATCGTTGGCATAACAAGTACCATGGGGCAACAATTGCTGATTTTTTGAATGAAATTGCTTTCGAATTCGGTGACGCCATTGAGGATTATATCGTGCCCGGAGATACTGGCGTTTACATTGATGACGAAGTAAAATATAAACTTAATACTTTTCCATCACGAGGAAGGACCTCGGCTGAATGGGATAAGGATAGCTCTTTCTTCTTATTTGGGACAGATGACTTACCAGGGTTATATTCATATGATCAGGATGGAAACAAAATTTGGTTAAATTCGGTTCAGGCTTCGGATATTCGAATTTGGAATTGTTTGTCGCTTTTTATTTTACGTGACTATACAATAAAAAGATGGGGTACTAGCAGTGATACACCACGGATATTTATAAAGTCGCTTTCTAATGGAAGTGTTTCTAGACATCCAATTTTGAGACTTTATTGGTCAGCAAAGATATGCTTTGATAATTCTAGAGCAAACAAACTAGAACTTTTGAATACACTTTGGAGGAAAGAAGATTTTATGACTCAGGTGACGGAGAGAGCAACTTCAGGAATGAGTGATCAAATTAAATTTTTCCTAGAATATTGTTCAAAACCTGAGATGTCGACAATATTCAATGATAAATCTTCTGAAGGATATTTTAAATATAGAAAGTTGATAAAGCTATTCTTAGCGGATAGTAATGTATTATCGCTCACAATGATGTCCAAAGATGAAATCCACCATCTGCTAGCTCAAAACATGGAGGTTTGTAACTTGAAATAGATTTCATTAATTATTATCAGTAATATGGTTTACTACACATCACCAAGTTCCACTCTTCAACAACAACTTATTCAACTATCTGAAGGCTTGGATTGTGATGAGTTGCTAATTGTTTCGGGTTATGTAGGTCCAGGACCACTCATGAACTTAACACTTGTTGACGGGATAAAGCTGAATGTAATTTTTGGGTTGGCAACAGAAAGTGTGTCGAAGCAATTACACGAAGAATTGATTAAAATTGAATCCGAGAATAGAAGGATTAAAATATTTTATAGTAATGTTCCGAGCCATGTAAAAATATACATGTGGAGAAAAAAAGGTGTACCAGTATACTGTGTGAATGGATC
>CANHJY010000113.1 GCA_947461185.1 Flavobacteriales bacterium | reverse complement strand
TTAAATTTTCATATTTATCAGCTCTGTAAATCTTTCTTAGTAAATTTAAACACATCGTGTGCAATGGTACAATCCTTCCTTGATCAGGGCCCATTGGTACTTGAACCAAGAGATGCCCTAACGCATCTGAATGTTCTTCACTAATAATTACAGGTTCAATTGGAGCTGTTAAATTTTGACTGTTAAATTCATGGTTATGCCCCTCATGTTGCGCAGAGTATTTAAAACTAATTGGAATTAAAAAAATAAAAATTAGAATTGAAGTTAAACCGTTACGTTTTTCGTGAAGTTTTTTCAATCTATTGTTTAATGCCCGGAATCTTCCTTCGGGAGCAAGTAAAGAAAGAATCATCCCTATTGCCATCAATAAATATCCTAAATAGGTGATATTTGTGCCCCACCAATCAGCGTTAACACTTAGCCTCGTACCTTCTTCATTCTCAGGTGTTTCTGGATTGTCTAAATCATAGGCAGATTGGAAAAAACGATATCCATTGTAATCCATCACATGATTCATAAAGATGCGTTGATCTCTGGTGTAATTATTTAAAGTGTCAATTATGGTGACCTCACTAGCGAATGATGAGGGTGCATTTGAACCTGGATAGTTTTCTAATTGGAAATCATTGCATTTAACAGCAAAAGGTAATTCAATTTTCATCGAACCATATTCCATTTCATAGGTTAAATTATTCAACTCAAAAACGACATGATCAGGAATTTGTGAGATACCACCTTTTAATACAACTTCTTTAGATTTTTCACCATCTGAAACTTTCACAGTTAAATAGTCAGAGCCCTCGTTTCTTTTGCCTGATGGCATCAACATCATTTTAGTGTTTTTCAAAAGATTTTTAAAAACAAATTGCTGATTACCAATATTGTAAAGTGTAGTAGTCATAAATGGAGCTTCTTGTTTTGCTGGAATCTCAATGTATGCAGAATCCGGAACAGGTTGGCCTGATTGCCTATATTTTGTCATTTGTGACATCGGAAGGTATCGAACAGGGTAATCCGATTTCATGGTTATGGTATTTCCCTTTTTAAATAATAAAACACCTGGCATGGCATCTTTTTTCTCATAAGATATGGGAATATCGCCAACCATTAAAAAGTTTCCTTCACTCAAGTAATTCGGTCGCATTCCGTCCGTAACAATTTCTAAACTCGTTCCCTTTATTGTGTCGGTTGTAACGAGGGAATCAATCATTTTTTTTTGAAAATTGACATAGTCAATTGAAATCGGAGATTCATGGTTCGGGAATTCAACAGGAATAGAAAAGTCATTGGAAGTTATTTCTGACATAAACATTTTCTCAGCATACGTATACTGTTGTTTTCCATCATTAATTTTTAACCATAAATGTGGGTCACTTGAGTATATGATATTAGATTGTTGTCCTTCAGGAATAATCATGAGTCCCTCAAAACTGATATATCGTGTAACGGCCGAACCAATTATAATTACCAAAAATGAAATGTGAAAGGTAAACATGGCAATTTTTTCCCTTTTATACATTTGATACCTAAAAATATTGGCAATCAAATTTAGACTTAAGAACAAGAGTAGAATTTCAAACCATAAGGCGTTGTATATAATAATCTTTGCCGCTTGAACATCGTAAGCTGACTCAATTAAAGTAGCTGCTGCGATGGCTAACAAAAATACAATCATGGCCACCGCCATCATCCGCATTGAAAAAAGTGCTTTTGATATTTTTTCCATAGTATTTACCTAGGTTACAAAAGTAACTAAAGCAAAGCAAACTTAAAGTGAAAACAAGCGAAGTTTTAAGATAGATTTTGTTTCAATTAGTCAAACTTTGACTTGGGTTCAAAAAAAACTGCATTCATTGAAGTTTATTGAATCAAATCTATTCAAAATCTACTTTTGAAATGTAATCATTCAGATTTGATTATCAAATGTTTAACCTTTAAAAAAGTATTATGAGTTCATTATTGACACGTTCACGTTTGTTGCCTTCAACAACTAGTTTATTTCCATCACCTGTTAATATTTTTGATGATGTTTTGAATACAGATTTGCTCGATTGGGCAGATAGAAGTTTATTGTCACTTGGAACAACACTTCCGTCTGCAAATGTTATTGAAACGGAGAAAGATGTTGAAATTGATTTAGCTGTTCCTGGATTAAAAAAAGACGATTTTAAAATTGAATTGAACAACAATGTTTTGTCAGTTTCAACCGAAAAGACTGACGAAAAAGTTGAGCAAAGTAAAGAAGGTAATTTCAAAAGACAAGAATTCAATTATTTATCATTTTTCAGATCATTTCAAATGCCGGATGCCGTTGATGATAAGAAAATCGATGCTTCTTACAAGGATGGAATTCTTCGTATCGTTATGGCAAAGAAAAAAATTGATGCACCTAAAATGGTTAAAACCATCGAGGTTAAATAACCATAATGTATCAATCGCAGGGAAAAGAGGCTTTTTAGGAGGCCTCTTTTCTTTGTTAAAGGAAATTGACATAATTATTTATACATTTGATAAAATGTCCGAGTTAACTTCAAATATTGATCAAGTAAAAAGAATTTGTTTTGGAAACAAGGTGAAGTCATTATTTGCTTTTGGTTCAATTATTACAGATAATTTTAATGACGATAGTGATGTTGATCTTGTTGTAGAAATTAGTGAAGAAGATCCTTTAAACTATTCTGATATCTATTTCAAATTAAAGTTTCAACTGGAACAGTTGTTTAAAAGAAAAGTGGATCTATTAGAGAAGAAGGCTATTAAAAATTCAAATTTAAAAGATCAGATTGAGAAAACTAAAGTTTTGATTTATGCAGAGTGAAATTAAAACATGGTTAATAGATATTCAGCAATCGATAAGTGAAATTAATTCATTCCTTCCTATTGAAAAAGATTTTTTTCATTTCAAGAATGACCTTAAAACCAAAAGAGCCATTGAACGAAATATTGAAATTATCGGCGAGGCGGTTTCAAGAATTTTAAAAATAAACAGTAGTTTCCCATTAGAAAATTCTCGCAAAATTGTTGATACAAGAAACCGAATAATTCATGGTTATGACAGTGTTTCTGAGGAAATTATTTGGTCAATAGTAGTAAGAGATATTCCTCAGTTAAAAGAAACTATCGATCAAATGCTTAAAGAAGATTAATTGGTATTAAATTTGGGTTTTTGTACCAAAAAAAACTAGGTTTCAGCATTTTCAATCTATATGGTCTCCTGATGAATACATCAATTTCCTAAATTGTCTCGAGAAACGCCACAACATTCTTCTCAATCCGTGTATTGATATCAGTCGATTCTGATTTCTCAAAAGCCTTTCCTGTAATTCTTTCGTAGAGTTCTATATACCTATCGGTAACTATATTTACAAAATCATCTGGCATTTCCGGCATCAATTGACCTTCTAATCCTTGAAATCCATTTTCGATGAGCCATTGCCTTACAAATTCTTTGGAAAGTTGTTTTTGAGCCTCACCTTTGGCTTGACGTTCTTCGTAGCCCTCTGCATAGAAATAACGGGATGAATCAGGCGTATGAATTTCATCAATCAAAATCACTTGCCCATTTTTTAAACCGAATTCATACTTTGTATCTACTAAAATAAGCCCGCGCTCGGCTGCCATTTCCGTACCTCTTTGAAAAAGGGCTCTGGTGTAGTCTTCCATTTGGCGGTAAATTTCTTCAGGTACAATATTTTTTGAAAGAATATCTTCCCGAGAAATGTCTTCATCATGGCCTTCTTCGGCCTTTGTTGCAGGTGTAATTATCGGCTCTGGAAAACGATCGTTTTCCTTCATGCCTTCAGGCAACGTTACACCACACAGTATTCTTTTTCCAGATTTGTATTCTCTTGCGGCATGGCCGGCAAGATATCCACGGATTACCATTTCAACACGAATAGGTTCGCATGCATATCCAATTGCAACCGATGGATCCGGATTACCAATCAACCAATTCGGAATTATATCTTGTGTAGCATTTAAAAAGAGGGTTGCAACCTGATTCAAAACTTGACCTTTGAATGGAATTCCTTTAGGAAGAATATGATCAAAAGCTGAAATTCTATCCGATGCTACCATCACCAAGATGTCATTTTCTAGGGTGTAGACATCCCGAACCTTACCTTTATAAACTTTTTTTTGGCCTGGAAAATTGAAGTTACTCGCTGTCAGTGCTTTTGCCATAATTTCTTTTTTTTATTTCTGCGTATTCTTCCTTTTTTTGCCTTTCTTCCGCTTCCATTTTATCAAAAGCATCAATGATTCGCTTCACCAAACTGTGTCTGATTACATCGTTCTGACCTAATCTTACAGTGCCTATTCCTTCAACTTCCTTAAGGACGTCAAGGGCGTAGGCAAGCCCTGATTTTTGCCGATGTGGTAAATCGACTTGCGACATGTCACCTGTTATTACAAATTTGGCAGTCATTCCCATTCGCGTCAGGAACATCTTCATTTGCATTGCAGTTGTATTCTGAGCTTCATCAAGAATCACAAAGGCTTTGTCTAAGGTTCTTCCTCTCATGAAGGCAAGCGGAGCAATTTCTATGATGCCGAATTCAATCATATCTGCCAATTTTTCTGGCGGAATCATATCCCTAAGTGCATCATAGAGTGGCATTAAATAGGGGTCGAGTTTTTCTTTTAAATCACCTGGCAGGAATCCAAGATTTTCTCCGGCTTCTACAGCTGGCCGAGTAAGGACAATTCTTTTTACTTCTTTCGCTTTCAAAGCTCTTACAGCCAATGCAACGGCAGTATATGTTTTTCCAGTTCCAGCAGGACCTACAGCAAAAACCATATCGTTTTCATTGATTGCTTGAACCAACTTCTTTTGATTCAGGGTTCGTGCTTTAATTTTTACGCCACCATTGCCATGGACAAGGGTTTCCGAACCATCATCTGTCGAAATCATTGATGAGCCATCATCCATCATCAAATTATCAATGTTGTTTTCTGTAAGGCTATTGTATTTGTGAAAATGTTGAATGATCAAATCAAATTTGCGTTCAAACTCGTCCATCACCTCTTCATCGCCAGTAATGGTTAATTCATTGCCTCTTGAACTGATTTTAAGTTTCGGAAAAAAACTTTTTATATGTTTGAAGAGCGAGTTGTTAACGCCAAACAATTCAACAGGGTTGATTTTCTTAATTTCTATCTTTCTTTCGTGCAATCTTAATATTTTGAGCCCGGTTTAACTTAATTTATTTCCAGAAGAATTACTTTTGACAAATTTATAAATTATTCTACTCGATAATTAAAGGGTTTCAGGGATTATGCAAATAATAACATTAACAACTGATATGGGGTATCGCGATCATTATGTTGCGGCAATAAAAGGAAATATACTCAAGCGTTGTCCCGATGCCAATATCATTGATGTGTCCCATACCATAAAGCCTTTTGATGTTGCAGAGGCAGCCATGTATTTGAGTTTCTGTGTTGATGATTTCCCAGAAGGAACAGTACATGTTATTGGAGTAGACAGTGAGCCTATGATTAATTTTGGTGGTTCAGAGGGGGCTTTTCCTTCAATTTTGTATTACAAGAAGCAGTACTTCGTGGCAACAGATAATGGTTTTTTTGGAGCGCTACTCGGTGAAAATGAAGCAGATGGGTTTTACAGAATTGATGATGTATTATCAAATTTAGATTTATTCAAGTTTCCTACAAAAAATATGTTGATTCCTGCGGCTTGTAGAATATTGAACGGGGAGGGGGTTGAGAAAATAGCATCTGAATTCCACACATTTAAAAGAGCTTTTACACAAATGGCAATTATTGAGTCTAATTTGATTAAAGGCAATGTTACCGTAATTGATAGTTATGGGAATTTGATTACCAATGTGCACAAATCACTTTTTGACAGATTTGGGAAAGATGTACCATTTACAATCTACTACCGCAACAAAGAGTATCATATTGATACCATTTCCCCTACCTATAATTCTGTTCCACCGGGGGAGCGCGTGGCCATATTTAATGATGCTGGAATGCTTGAAATAGCAGTAAATAGGGGTGCGAACTCGGTTACTGGAGGCGCTGAAAAACTATTTGGAATACGATTGGGTGATATTATTCGCGTTGAGTTCACGCCAAGAGGTTCTAGATCTACACTAGATTCGTTTTTTTAATGGTTATTAGAATCGTAAAGCTAGAGTTTCAAACAGATAAAATTGAAACCTTCCTAGAATTTTTTGAAAATGTTAAATTTCAAGTTAATGGTTTTCCAGGCTGCAAAGGCATGCAATTACATCAGAGTCAAAGTAATCCGTCACTTGTTTTTACCTATAGTATTTGGGAGTGTGAAGATGATTTAGAAAAGTATCGTTTATCGGAAACTTTTTCTAAAATATGGCCTGAAATCAAAGTTTGGTTTGCTGCTAAACCTGAAGCTTGGACACTTAAAAATCACTTCGATGGGCTTAATTTATTCAATTAATTTCAAGCTTTCAATGAAATATTTTAATAAAATCAATGCTTTCTGAAATATAAACGTACCTTTACTCAAATTTAATATCAAAATAATGAGTAAAGGAGTTGTAAAATTCTTTAATGAAACAAAAGGATTCGGTTTCATTATAGATTCGGAATCCAGCAAAGAATACTTTGTACATGTTTCCGGTTTGGTTGACAAAGTCAAAGAAAATGACGAAGTTGAATTCAATCTTGAAGAAGGAAGAAAAGGCTTAAATGC
>CANHJY010000112.1 GCA_947461185.1 Flavobacteriales bacterium | reverse complement strand
CACCCAAACATAGTCAGCCTCAAAATGCGATGTCAAAATTTGCAAAACAGTACGATGTATATGTAGACACCAATATATCCAAAAAAGCACTGCTAAAAAATGTGTTATTCAAACGTATTCCCTACAACGTAGAAAGATTTATTCACAAAGATGTTAGCCATACCATAGTGCAACTTCTAAGTAAAAATAAATATGATTTCATTCAAATAGAAGGCGCGTTCGTGGCTTATTATATTGATATCATTCGCCAATTTACCAATGCTCCTGTTTTAGTTCGTACACATAATATTGAATACATTATTTGGCAACGATTAGCGTTAAACGAAAGAAACATATTAAAAAAATGGTTTTTCAACTTGTTAGCGAAGCGCTTGAGAGCATTTGAAAAAAAATACTACAACAAAGCTGATGCAATTGCAGCAATAACCAATGAAGATGAGCAAAGACTTAAAACAATGGGTGTCGATGTTCCTTTAGAAGTCATTCCTGCAGGCGTTGAATTGAAAAAGTACATTGATGATGATTCCAGTTTAATTGAAGAAAACACAGTATTTAGTATTAGCGCGCTTGACTGGTTGCCAAATCTTGAAGGCCTAGAATGGTTCTTAAAAAACATATGGCCAAAAATTTTAACATCCAATCCGACATGTACCTTACATGTAGCAGGTAAATCAACACCTGAGAAATTTTTTAAGTTAAACATTCCTAATGTAATTTTTCATGGTTTTGTTGACGACGCAGAAGCTTTTAAAAGAAAATATCAATTGATGCTCGTTCCTTTACTTTCTGGAGGAGGCATGCGAATAAAAATTATAGAGGGCATGGCGGCTAAAAAATGTATTATTAGCACTACAATTGGTGCTGAAGGAATCGTATGCAACAATAAAAAAGATATTGTGATTGCAGACTCACCTGAGGAATGGATTAGCGCTATTAATGAGCTATTAGAAGACAGTAAATTGGTTGAAAAAATTGCAACTAATGCGCTTCAAACAGCAACTTTCAATTACGAAAACAAAACGATTACCAAGAAATATATTGATTTATATAATAGTTGTTTTGAAAGAAAAGCCAAAAAAAATTAAAGACAAATGGGAAAGCAGAAACTGATATTTATTGTTTCCAGATTCCCTTATCCTCTAGAAAAAGGAGATAAGCTTCGTGCATACTATCAAATCATAGAATTATCTAAGCACTTTGAAATTACGCTAATTGCATTAAGTGAGAAGAATGTTAGCGAATCCCTTATCAACAAAGTTAATCCATACTGTAAAGCCATTCATATAGTAAGAATAAACAAGTTTACAATTTTACTTCATCTTTTGCACGCTCTTTTTTCAAAAAAGCCACTACAAACAGGTTATTTTTACAGTTTTCAGGGGCATCGAAAGGTGAAGAAAATTTTAAAATCTGTTCAACCCGACCATATATTTTGTCAACTCATACGTTGTGCCGAATATGTTAAAAATTACCACAATTGTCCCAAAACCCTGGATTATATGGATGCCCTATCCAAGGGGATTGAAAGACGCATCATACATCAAAACTTCCTTTTAAAATGGCTTTTTAAACTGGAGTATAAAAGATTATTGATCTACGAGAGAACCATTTTTGATTATTTTGAAAATAAAACTATTATCACCGAACAAGATCGAGATTTTATTTTTCATCCAGATAAGGAAAAAATTGAAATCATATCGAATGGGATCGACTATTCCTTCTTTGAAAATCTCAATTTAGAGAAAAAGTTCGATTTGGTTTTTGTAGGTAACTTAAGTTACGCGCCGAACATCGAAGCCGTAAATTTTATATTAGAATCTATTTTGAAGACTAAACCTGAATGGACCTGTTTAATATCTGGAGCAAACCCGAGTAAAAATCTTATCGATATGTGCTCAAGATTTAAAAATGTCACACTTCAAGGATGGGTTGATGATATAAGAGAAAGCTACCAAAGGGGAAAAATTTTCATCGCACCAATGATGATAGGCACTGGCATGCAAAATAAATTACTTGAAGCCATGGCTTCAGGAATTCCTTGCATAACAACAACAATGACTAACAACGCTATAAAAGCAAAAAACAAAAGTGAGATTTTAGTTGCAGATACAGGAACTCAATTTATAAGCTTGATAGCGGATTTGTTATCTGATAATGAGAGATCTCAGCAAATCGCTAGAGAAGGAAAAAGTTATGTTCAAAATAATTATTCATGGGAAAATGTTACGCATCCACTTATTCAAATAATTAAAAAGAATTAAACCATCACAGCAAATTAGTGTTAAACAAATAAAAAAGCACATAAATTAAAGTAATTTTGAATTAACTAAATAAGTAAAATGGCATTTCAACTCAATAGTGTAGAAGAAGCAATCGAGGAAATTAAAAATGGTCGAGTAATTATTGTTGTTGATGATGAAGATCGAGAAAATGAAGGTGACTTTTTAACTGCGGCTAGAAATGTTACTCCTGAGATCATAAATTTTATGGCTACCCATGGACGCGGTTTAATTTGCGCACCTATAGTAGAGGATAGATGTGAAGAATTAAAACTGGAACTTATGGTTCAAAGTAATTCTGCAACTTATGAAACACCTTTTACAGTTTCTGTTGATTTGATTGGTCATGGATGTACGACTGGAATTTCTGCAAGCGATAGGTCAAAAACTATTCAAGCACTTATTGACCCAAATACGAAACCTGAAGATTTGGGAAAACCAGGTCATATATTTCCTTTGAAAGCCAAGAAAGGAGGAGTATTGAGAAGAGCTGGCCATACAGAAGCTGCAACTGACCTAGCGAAATTGGCTGGATTTGAACCTGCAGGTGTAATTGTAGAAATACTTAATGAAGACGGCACTATGGCTCGCCTACCCGAATTGATTGAGATTGCAGCAAGATTTAACTTAAAAATAATTTCAATTGAGGATTTGATTGAATACAGAATTAAAAATGAATCGCTAATTGAACCTATTGTTGATGTAAAAATGCCAACAAGCTATGGTGAATTCCAGCTACATGCATTTAAAGAAATTAATACTGGTCAGGAGCACTTGGCACTCGTGAAAGGATCTTGGAATAATGATGAACCTGTTTTAGTAAGGGTACATTCTTCATGTCTTACCGGGGATATTTTTGGCTCTTGTCGTTGCGATTGTGGTCCTCAATTACATAAAGCAATGGAAATGATAGAAGCTGAAGGAAAAGGTGCAATCATATACATGAATCAAGAAGGAAGAGGGATTGGCTTAATGAATAAATTAAAAGCTTATAAACTCCAAGAACAAGGATTAGATACCCTAGAGGCCAATATTAAACTAGGTTTTAAGGGGGATGAACGAGATTATGGTATTGGAGCTCAAATTATAAGAAATTTAGGGATTTCTAAAATGAAACTTATGTCGAATAATCCAACAAAAAGAACTGGATTAATTGGATATGGCCTTGAAATTGTTGAAAATATTCCGCTCGAAATAATTAGTAACGAGCATAATGAACTCTATTTAAGAACCAAACGTGACAAAATGGGTCATCAACTACAGCTAAAAAATGATTCTTCAAACTAAAGATATTCACAAGTCCTATGATGGTCTGCATGTTCTTAAAGGAATAAATTTGACCATACAAGAAGGCGAGGTTGTTTCCATTGTTGGGTCCTCAGGAGCAGGAAAAACGACCTTACTTCAGATTTTGGGTACTCTTGACAAACCTGATGAAGGCATTTTAGAAATCGCAGGAGAAAGGCCATTTGAAATGAGTGTAAAAAAAATCGCTGAATTCAGAAATAGAAATATTGGATTTATCTTTCAATTCCATCAATTACTTCCAGAGTTTACAGCTATTGAGAATATCCTTTTACCGGCAATGATTCATAAAACTCCCATGGATCAAGCAAAGAAAGAGGCTAACCGATTGATCGAACTTGTTGGATTAACGAGTCGTTCTTCACATAAACCAAATGAACTTTCTGGCGGAGAACAACAAAGAATTGCTGTTTGTCGTGCGCTAATCAATCAACCTAAGGTGATTTTCGCAGACGAACCTTCAGGAAACTTAGATTCTAAAAATTCCGAGGAACTTCACAATTTATTTTTTAAGCTTAGGGAAGAATTTAATCAAACTTTTGTAATTGTTACACACAACGAAATATTAGCTGATATGGCTGATAGAAAACTTGTGATGCAAGATGGAATTTTCCTGAATGCTTAATTCAGCTTAATCGTACATCCAACTTTTATCCATCTACCTGGCATTTGAACAAAACCAGACTCAACATATTCCTGATCTGTAATGTTTGTCCATTCCGCAAAAATGTTCAATTTAGGAATTCCATGATAAATCATTTTGCCATCCATCAACCAATATTGAACATCGGTATATCTCTCAATATATCTTGATTTAAGTGTTACTTGAACCATGTCGAAAAAATCTAATGTCATACCAGCAATGAATTGATGTCTGTATGCATTTAAAATATACCTTGAATCATTTTGAAGATCCTTTTCAAAATTGGCATCTATAAAATTGTAACTTAATCCAATATTCTGAATTTGAATAAAATTGAATAATGATTTATAAATACCATAACCCAAGGATAATTCTAGACCATTAAACTTTACGTTTCCAACATTTTCAGGTGTCCATTTATTAGGATTCGGCACAATACTGCTGGTATCACGAATGTAATCAATCAAATTTTGGGAATAGCGATTAAAATAACAAGCCTCGAACCGCAAGCCATATTTATTAAAAATATATCCAAATTCAGCATTTGAAGCTTGCTCAGGAATTAGATTTGAATTACTTGATGTCGCAGGATCTTGATAGTACCATTCAGTATAAGACGGAACACGGTAACCTAAACTGTAATTTCCATAGATTCTGTTCGATGGTGATATTTGATAACCTAAATCAATTCCAGGGTACATCTTCCATTCATAGGTTGAATAATAGGAAGCATGAACACCTAATTGTGCATCCAATCCTCTAACAATTGTAACTGCATGTTCCGCAAAAATTCCGTAGAATGTTCTTTCTCGTTGACCTAAATTGGTACTTTCAAGTCGTTCTTGCCTCATTTCCGCTCCTAAACCTGTAATTCCTAACTTAGATCTGTAAGTGCCGTTAAACTCAAATCCTAAAGTTCTGGATTGATGAATATTGGTGTAAAAGGAAGGATCAAAACGCTTCAATCTAAATTCATCATCGTTTTGACGAAAATAAGCCCTGGTTTGCAGATATAGCTTGTTTTTGGAGTATGTTAAAGCCAATGATGATAGTAATGTTTTCGTTTGTTCCCATTGATCTGGAAATTTGTCTGTGTAAAAACCATTAGCTCCAAAATCTCTACCTGTAAATCCTACCATTCCTCTTAGATTCAAAGCATTTGATATTCTTAATGCTGATTCGTAATTGATGTTAGATACTTGATAATCTGAATTGTATTGATATCCTTCTGAAACATCAAACGAGCCAGAAATATTTTGATAATATCGATTTGAAACAGGTTGTGTTAGAAAAAATTGTCCACCAAATGTACTGAAATCTGCACCGTATGCCGATAAACTTGCTTGTTGCTCTGAACCTAATCGCGTAATAATATTAATCGCGCCGGCAATTCCATTTAAACCGAAAGAGCGCGTTGCGCTTCCCTTAATTATCTCAATACGTTCAATTGCTTCCAATGGCACTGGGATATTCATCATGTGATGACCCGTTTGTGGATCCGATAATTTAACACCATTCAACAAAATCAGCGTTTGTTCGAAACCACCACCACGAATACCAATGTCTGCTTGAACACCACCCACACCTCTTTGTCTTACATCTACACCTGCAACATAGGTGAGGATTTCTTGAATACTTCTAGCCGGTGATTTTGCAATTTGCTCTCTAGTAATAACTGAAATATTTTGAACGGGCTTACTAAAAGGACGACTTATTCTATTTCCTTGAATGATGATTTCACCCATATAACTAGGCTGAGCAAGAAGTGCAGAATGAAGGATTACTGTAAATAAATGGAACAAGAAAATCTTTTTCATAAGTGTAATTTTCGCCCAAAATTAAACATTAATATACCACCATTAAATTTTAATTATGAATTTTACAAATACACACTATAAAATGAATTTTCACGAACTTAAATCATTTCTCGACTTCAAAGCTGATCAATATGAATCTTTGGATTTTATTGAACACGATCCGATTCAGATCCCTCATCAATTTACGCGAAAAGAAGATATCGAGATATCTGGTTTGTTAATGGCTACAATAGCTTGGGGAAATCGCAAAAGCATTATCGAAAGTGGAAGAAAATTGATGCAGATGATGGAAAATTCACCTTTTGAATATATAATTAACTACAAGAAAGGTGCTTTGAGCACCTCTAATTTTGTGCATAGGACCTTTAATGCTGAAGATTTAGATTTCTTTATGAGAAGCATTCAAAATGCATACAAAAATGGTGGTTTGGAGGCCTATTTTTCAGAACATGCAGCTATTGATGGCGTAAAAGGTAGATTGGTCAATTTTAGAAAAAAGTTCTTTGATATAGAGCATCCCCAAAGAAGTTCAAAACATGTTTCCAATCCACTTCAAAATTCAGCCTGTAAGCGACTCAACATGTACCTAAGGTGGATGACAAGAGATCCGAAAAAGGGCGTTGATTTCGGAATTTGGAAAAATGTAAATAAATCAGAATTAT